>NZ_VCIW01000010.1 GCF_005765165.1 Paenibacillus antri
AGCTCTGCCGCTGTTCACTCATGTGAACACCTCCTAGTTAAGTTCATTATTTAATGTCTCTTAACTGGTGTCCACTTTTTATTCTAGTTGCAAAAGTCCGACTACACCGCCTTCGGAGCCGCGCCGGGGGCGAATAGTCGGAGAAGGTCCGACTAAACCGCCTGCGGAGCCGCGCCGGGGGCGAATAGTCGGAGAAAGTCCGACTAAACTGCCCGCGGAGCCGCGCCAGGGGCGAATAGTCGGAGAAAGTCCGATTAAACCGCCCTGGGAAGCGCGCCGAGGGGCGAATAGTCGGAGAAAGTCCGACTAAACCGCCCTGGGAAGCGCGCCGCGGGCGAATAGTCGGAGATAGTCCGACTAAACCGCCTTGGGAAGCGCACCGGGGGGCGAATAGTCGGAGAAAGTTCGACTAAACCGCCCAGGGAAGCGCGCCGGGGGCGAATAGTCGGAGAAAGTCCGACTAAACTGCCCTCGGAGCCGCACTGGGGGCGCATAGTCGGAGAAAGTCCGACTACTCCGCTTCCGGCGGCGCCTCGTACGGCAGCGTCACCGCGAAGACGGTGCCGCGTCCCGGCTCGCTCGCGACGGAGATCGCGCCGCCGTGGGCGGACACGAACTCCTTCACGATGGCGAGCCCGAGCCCCATGCCGCCCCCGTCGCGGTTGCGCGCTTCGTCCGTCCGGTAGAACCGGTCGAAGATGTACGGCAGCTGCTCGGGCGCGATGCCGGGGCCGGTATCCGACACCGTCACCCGCAGCGAGCGCACGCCCCCGGCCGTCGTCTCGTCGACGTACGCCTTCACGAACCCGCCCGAAGGCGTGTACCGGACGGCGTTGACGAACAAGTTCAAAAACACCTGCGTCAGCCGGTGCGGATCGACCGACAGCACGACGTCGTCGGTCAGCCGCTGCAGCGTCACCGTCACGCCCTTCGCCTCGGCGTCGGGCGCGACGCGCTCGACCACGCGGCCCAGCAGCGCGTGCAAATCCGTCGGCTTCCGCTCGAGCGGAAGCCGCTTCGCCTCCGCGAGCGACAGCTGATGCAGCTCGTCGACGAGCCGCGTCAGCCGGATCAGCTCGTCCTGCAGCGGCAGCAGCCGCTCCGGCGCGAGCGGCTCCCCGCGCTGCTGCGCCGCGTCGAGCTGCCCGCGCAGGATCGTGAGCGGCGTCCGCAGCTCGTGCGCCACGTCGGCGACGAGGTGGCGGCGCGCCTCTTCGGTGCGCTGCAGCCGCTCCGTCATGGCGTTGAACGCCTCGGCGACGCGGCCGAATTCGCCGCGCCGCGTCACCGGGGCGCGCGCGTCCAGGTCGCCCGAGCCGAGGCGATCGATCGCCTCAAGCAGCGTAGTCAGCGGCTGGGTCAGCCATCGCGCCTTCCAGAAAGCGACCGCGAGGGCGATCGCGGTGAAGACGACGACCGCGAACAGCAGGAGCGCCCGCGTGGAATGCAGCAGCCCCGTGCGCAGCCGCGACAATTCGCCGACCTCATCGTCGTAGAAGTATAAGAAGCCGATCGCCTGCCCGTCCGCGTCGAACAGCACCGACCGAATGCCGAAGTCGGTCACCGTCCGCGCTTCGACGGGGCCGGCCACGAACCGGACGTCGCGCCGAAGCGACAGCAGCGCGACGCTCTCCGCCGGGGTAAGGAGGGAAGCGGCGGCGGCAAGCGCTTCCGACGGAGCCCCGTCCGCCGGGCTCCGGCCGCCGTCCGGAGACGACGGCCCCCAGGAACCGCCGCCTTCCGCGTACGCCTCTTCGAACGCGGCGGACAACGAAGCGACGCGCTCCTTGCGCGGCGCCTCCACCATCACGTCCAGCACGTCGCTCTGGACGACGTGGGAGATGAACGAAAACACGAGCGCCATCCCGACGACCATCCCGGCCATCGCGATAAACAGCTGCCGCCGCACGCTCATGCCGGCCAACCGCCGCGCCACGGCCGCGCCTCGAGCTTCGCTTCCGCGGCTCACGACCGCTCCCCGCCGAACCGGTAGCCGAACCCGTACACCGTCTGAATGTACGTCGGCTTCGACGGATCGTCCTCGAGCTTCTTCCGCAGATGGCTGATATGAGCGTCCACCGTCCGTTCGTCGTTCAGGAAGTCGTCGGGGAACGCGCTCGAAAGCAGCTGCAGCCGGCTGTACACGATGCCCGGCCGCGCGGCGAGCGTCAGCAGCAGCTTGAACTCCGTCGGCGTGAGCGGCACGTCGACGCCGCGCTTCGACACCCGGCACATCGCCTCGGAGATGGTCAGCTCGCCGCGTTCCATCGTCTCCTCGGCGGCGCCGAACGCGTCCGGCCCCTCGATGCGCCGCAGCACCGAGCGGATGCGGGCCGCCAGCTCCCGCAGCGAAAACGGCTTCGTCAAATAATCGTCCGCCCCCACCTCGAGCCCGACGATCTTGTCCGTCTCCTCCGTCTTCGCCGTCACCATAATAATGCCGACGCGCTCCGTCCGCCGCAGCTCCCGGCACACGTCGATCCCGCTCATCTCCGGCATCATCCAGTCGAGCACGACGAGCGACGGCTTCGCCGATCGCGCCAGCCGCAGCGCCTCGCGCCCGGTCCGGGCCGTCAGCACGACGAAGCCTTCCTCCCGAAGGAACGGCTCCATGAAATCGAGCACCTTCGGCTCGTCGTCCGCGATCAATATCGTATGGGCCATAAAACCAACGCCTCCAAAGCTCTACCCGTTTTCCCAACAGTATACCCCGACCGCGGCCGCGAAGCGGGCGAATTCACGACATTCGCAACGCGTCTTCACAAGTTCGCAACAAGTCGTTGCTACAATGATCCTAGGCCAATAACAGATTCAACACATTTCCGCTAGGAGGAAAATCACAATGCAAACCGATAACCAAGGCGCACCCGTCCCGGAAAAGGGCAGAGGCTCCCGCATCGCCTTCGCGGTATTCGCGTCCGTCTTCGCCGTCTGCGTCGGCGTCCAGGTGCTGCTCGCCGGGCTCGCGACGTTCGTCGACGCGATGAACTGGGCGCGCCACACGAGCTTCATCCACTTCGTCGAGTTCATCCCGCTGATCATGCTGGCGCTCGCCTTCACGGGCAAGCTGCCCGCGCGGATGCGGTGGCAAAGCTTCGGCCTCTTCTTCATGATTATTCTGATGTACTTCACCGCCAACGTCGCCGCCGTCATGCCGGTCGTCGCGGCGTTCCATCCCGTCATCGCGCTGGCCATATTCGCGCTGGCGCAAAAATTAGTGCCCGAATCGTGGCGGCTCGCCCGCGCATAAGCAAAGTCTATAAGCGATGCTTCTTTCGATACTCGCTCGGCGTGATGCCCTCCGTCTTCGCGAAGCACTGCGTGAAATACGAGAAATGCGAAAATCCGACGTCCTCGGCGATGCGGCTTACCGGCGCGTCCGTGTTGATCAGCATCAGCTTCGCCTGCTCGACGCGGTACATCGTTAAGTACTCGAGCGGCGTCACGCCGAACACCTGCTGCATGCAGCGGGCCACGTACGTCGGATGAAAATTGAGTCCTTCCCCGATCTCCCGATAATGAATCGGCTCTCGAAACCGCTCGCGTAAAAACTGAGCGGTTTTTTCCGCGAGGGCGATCGACGACGACGTCGCGCGATACTGCTGCTCGCCGTGCAAGTCGTGCAGCACCTCCTGGAAGATCGTCTGCTGCTGCCACATGAGCGAAGGCTTGTGGTGGCGGTTCAGATCGATCAAGTGCTTGATGTTCCGGTACGTCTTCGTCGGGAACGTCAGCTTGCAGAACTGCGGCACCACGAGCGTGAAGTGCTGCACCCGGCGCTGCGTCAGCTCCTGGCGCGGAATGATTTCGTCGTACGGATACAGCCGCGCCCCGCCGGGGCCCGCTTCCTCGTCCGTCGCGCCGCTCCACACCCCCGTCGTCTGGAAATGCACCCAAAAATATTGCGTCTCCCGCCTCGCCGGCTCGAGCGGCGTATAGTTCCGGTCGGGCCGCAAAATAAGCGCATGCCCCTTCGTCGCGCGGAACTCCTTATCGCCCTCCGCGAGCGCGATCTTCCCTCGAACGACCACGATCATCTTGAAAATGCCGAGCTTCGCCGCAGCCGGATGCACCTTGCCGACCGGGTACGTCCGCTCCCCGCCGACGATGTAATGCGGAAGCGGCGGGGCCTTAAACTGTAGGAAATCCGTAGTCGCCACGTCCTTTCCGCCGAATCCCGAAGTTACGATTGTGACAATCGAAGTTAGATTCGTATCTATGACGAACCCATTATATCAAATACGATATGTGAAGAGTTTGTGAAAATGGCGTGCGCTCAAGAAGGCCACACTAACAGAACGGCAGAGACAAGGAGGAAGCTTGTTTGGGCAGGAAGACGATTTTTCGGGAGCATATCGTTCGGCATCGGTGGTCGTATTTGATCGGCTTCGCGCTCGTTACCGTCTCGTCCTTGCTGCAGCTGCTCATCCCGGCGCTCATGGGACGGTTCACCGACAGCCTCGAGGAAGGGGCGCTCGGCCCGGCGCGCATCGCGGCGTTCGCGCTCGGCATCGCCGCGGTCGCCTTCGGGACGGCGTTGTTCCGCTCGATCAGCCGGATCTCGATGTTCCGGCTTGCCCGGGTGCTGGAGAAACGGGTGCGCAACGATCTGTTCAAGCATTGGGAGCGCCTACCCGTGCAGTATTACAACAATCAGCGGGTCGGCGACCTGATGGCGCACGGCGTCAGCGACGTCGGCGTCATGCGCGAGGTGACGATGGGCGCCTACTACCAGGTGGCGGAGGCAGTCGTGCTGATCGGCGTAACCGTCGGGGCGATGGCGCTCAGCATCTCGCCGCTGCTGACGCTGTTGACGCTGCTGCCCTTGCCGCTGCTCACGTTCATGGCGTATCGGTTCCACAACAAGGTTATGCGTCAGTCCGAGGACGTGCAGAGCGCGATCGGCGACATGACGAGCCGCGTGCAGGAATTCGTCGCCGGCGTCCGCGTCGTCAAGGCGTACGTGCAGGAGAAGGCGGAGACGGCGAAGTTCGAAGCGTCCAACGCGCAAGCCGTGCACACGAACCGGGAGTTCGTGAAGACGAACTCGCTGTTCAACGGCGCGAGCCAAGGCATCGTCGGCGTCTCGTTCCTCATCTCCGTCATCGTCGGCGGCGTCATGGTGCTCGAAGGCGGAATCACGCTCGGCGAATTCGTCGCCTTCAACACGTACTTAACGCTCATCATCGGCCCGATCGAGAGCATCGGCAAGGTGATGAACACGCTGCAGAAGGGCTCCGCCTCGGAGAAGCGGCTGCTCGAAATTCTCAATACGACGCCGGAGGTCACCGACGGGCCGGACACGAACGAGTCGATCGCGCGGATCGGCGGGGAGATCGCGTTCCGCGGCTTAACGTTCAAGTACCCCGGCGCGAAGCGGCCGGCGCTGCGCGACATTACGCTCCACGTGCCGCGCGGCAGCTCGCTCGCCATCGTCGGCAAGGTCGGCAGCGGGAAGAGCACGCTCGTCTCCCTGCTTGTCCGCATGTATAACCCGCCGATCGGCACGCTGTACGTCGACGGCAACGACATCCTGACCGTGCCGCTCAAGACGCTGCGGGAGAACGTCGGCTTCGTGCCGCAGGACGGCTTCTTGTTCTCCTCGACGATCAAGGACAATATCAGCTTCGACCCGAAGCCGCATTCGATGGACGAAGTCGAGGAGGCGGCCCGGCTCGCGCAGGTGTATGACAACATCGTCGAGTTTCCGGGCGGCTTCGAGACGGCGCTCGGCGAGCGGGGGCTGTCGCTCTCCGGCGGGCAGCGTCAGCGCGTCAGCATCGCGCGCGCGATCATCAAGAAACCGTCGATCCTCGTCTTCGACGACAGCTTGTCGGCGGTCGACACCGAGACGGAGGACCGGATTCTCGCCGGCCTCGACCGCGTCATGAAGGGCCGCACGACGATCATCATCGGCCACCGCATCTCGTCGGTGCGCCGCGCGGACCAGATCATCGTGCTCGATCAAGGCCGCATCGTCGAGCGGGGCGACCACGACGCGCTCGTCCGGCTCGGCGGCATCTACGCGGACATGTATCATAAGCAGCTGCTCGACGACGAAGCGCGCCGCACGGATTCGCGAGAGGAGGCGTCGAACGGATGAGAGACATTCATCAAGAACGAGAGGTCGCGAAGCTCGGCGACTCGCAGCTGCTAGGGCGTCTGATCCGGTACGCGACGCCGTATTGGAAGCCGTTCGCCTTATGCGTGCTGCTGGCGTTCCTCGTCGTGGCCGCGGATCTCGGGCGGACGTTCCTGATCAGCGTCGCCATCGACGACCATATCAACGGCTACCGCCAGCCGATGGTGGCGGCGGAGTCCCGCGCCGAGCTCGAGCGGCGCGGCTTCGAGCCGCTCCCCGGCGACACGGGGGAGCGAGCGTACGCGCGCGTCGGCTGGGACGCGGCGGAACCGCCCGGCGATCTGGCGAAGGCGCAGATCGTGGAAGCCGGCGACGGCACATACCTCGTCGCGGGATGGCTGCCCTCCGAAGCGGAGGGCGGGTACGAGGTGACGCCGGGGGCGGACGGCGCGGCGAGCGTGACGACCGAGGACGGCTCGGCGCTGCAGGCGACGGCGCTGTCGCCGGACCAGGTCGACGCGTTCCAAGCGGGCGACGCGCCGGCCATCTGGCGGCTCGGCGGGCTGTTCCTGATCGCCGTCGTCGGCGCCGCGCTGCTGTCCGTCTGGCAGATGAACCTGCTGCAGTTCACCGGACAGCGCATCCTGTACACGATCCGCGACCAGCTGTTCCGGCATATCGGCCGCATGCCGATGTCGTTCTTCGACCGAAACCCGGTCGGTCGGCTCGTCGTTCGCGTGACGCAGGACACGGAGGCGCTGAACAACCTGTTCACGCAGGTGCTCGTCACGCTCGTGAAGGACGTGCTCGTCCTGATCGGCATCGTCGGCGTCATGTTCTACCTGAACGCGGAGCTCGCGCTGCTGACGCTGTGCGTGCTGCCGGTGCTCGCCGCCATGACGTTCTGGTACAAGGCGGTCATCCGGGAAGCGCAGCGGATCACCCGTACGATCTTGTCCCGGTTAAATTCGTTCCTCGCGGAAAACTTGTCCGGCATGCGCATCACCCAGATGTTCGTTCGCGAGCATCGCCAGTGGCAGCAGTTCGACGAGCTGAACGAAGGGTACTACCGGGCGGGCATGCGGGGCACGGTCATCAACTCGATCTTCCAGCCGGCGATCGGCTTCGTCGGCAACCTCGCCGTCGCCCTGCTGCTCTGGTACGGCGGGCTTCGCGTATTGGACGGGGCGCTGCAGTTCGGGGTCGTGTTCGCATTCACGATCTACGTCAGACAGTTCTTCAACCCGCTCATGAGCCTCGCCGAGAAATTCGGGCAGGTACAGACGGCGATGGTCGGGGCGGAGCGCATCTTCGATTTGCTGGACGAGAAGCCGGCCATGACCGAGACGGCGAACCCCGTCGCGCTGCCGCAGCCGTTGAAGGGCGAGATCCGGTTCGAAAACGTCTGGTTCGCCTACAACGGCGAAGAATGGGTGCTTCGCGACGTCTCGTTCGTCATCCGTCCGGGGCAAACCGTGGCGTTCGTCGGCGCGACCGGGGCGGGCAAGAGCTCGATCATCCAACTGATCAATCGGTTCTACGACATCCAGAAGGGCCGCATCCTGCTCGACGGCGTCGATATTCGGGAGCTGCCCATCGCGGACCTACGACGGGCCGTGGGCATCGTGCAGCAGGACGTCTTCCTGTTCACCGGAACGATCGCTTCGAACATTCGGCTGAACGAGACGGACATTACCGACGAACAGGTGCGGGAGGCGGCGAAGCGCGTCCGGATGGACGAATTCGTCCGGTCGATGCCGGAGGGGTACGATACGCTGCTCGGCGAGCGCGGCGTCACCTTGTCGCTCGGCCAGCGGCAGCTGCTGTCGTTCGCCCGCGCGATCGTCTTCCGGCCGCAGGTGCTCATCCTCGACGAAGCGACGTCGAACATCGACACCGACACCGAGATCGTCGTGCAGGAGGCGCTCGCGGAGCTGTCGCGCGGCCGAACGACGCTCGTCGTCGCGCACCGGCTGTCGACGATCCAGCACGCCGACCAAATCATCGTCATGCACAAGGGCAAGGTGCGGGAAACCGGCAACCACGCCGAATTGCTGTCGCAGGGCGGCTATTACTACCGCTTGCATCAGCTGCAGTACAAGGACCGCCAGGCGGCCGCCGCCGGGGCGGCGGAGTAGAGCGAAGAGGGTGTCCGACGCCGAAGGGCGGGGGCGCCTTCTTTTTTTTGGGGGGAGGGGACCCTTTCTCCTTGCTTCTTTCCAACCTGATTTCCCCTGCTCAGGAGCGAGTCGGCTTCTTTTCAGATACAGAAATAACAAAATCCACCAATCAGCCCGCCTGAGGGAAGGGAATCAGGTTAGAAAGGACGGCGGACCCTTGCCTGGCGCGTGGGAGGAATTATTTTCCTAATGTAGAATTGTAAGTTAGAGACAAATCGGGAGGGAGAAGCGAACGAATGAGAGAGGAACCGGTCCTATCGATTCGAGACCTGCGCATGAAATACGATGACCGCTACGTACTGAACGGCATCGACTTGGAGGCGTATCCGGGGCAGATTATCGGCTACATCGGCCCGAACGGGGCGGGGAAGAGCACGACGGTGAAAATTATGCTCGGCCTCGTCGAGGGCTATACCGGCGAGGTGAAGCTGTTCGGGAAGAGCGTCGGCGACGGCGATCTTGAATATAAGCGGCGCATCGGGTACGTGCCCGAAGTGTCGGATTTGTACGACAGCCTGACGGCGGCGGAATACGCGACGTTCGTAGGGGAGCTCTACGGGCTGACGTACGAGGAAGCGGAGCGGAAGGCCGAGCGGCTGATGGGGCTGTTCGGGCTGGGGGATGCGTATCGGTCGCGGATCTCGTCGTTTTCCAAGGGCATGCGCCAGAAAACGATGATCGTCTGCAGCCTGCTCCACGATCCGGATATTTTGTTCTTGGACGAGCCGCTCAGCGGACTCGACGCGAACAGCGTGCTGATCGTGAAGGAGGTCATGGCGAGGCTGGCGGCGCGGGGGAAGACGATCTTCTACTCCTCGCACATTATGGAAGTCGTGGAGAAGATCAGTCACAGGATCATCCTGATCGACGGCGGCCGCGTCGCGGCGGACGGCACGTTCGAGGAGTTGAGCGCGCAGAACGAGAAGGGGTCGCTCGAGGATATTTTCAACCGGTTGACGGGCTTCCACGAGCATAAAGAGCTAGCGGAGCGGTTCGTCGACGTCGTGCAAGAGGGCCGGCCATGAGGGACTATCCGACGCTCAAGGCGCTTGACGCGTTCCGCGGGCTGTTCGCGCTGGCCGGCGTGAATTATCCCGTCATGCGGCGCATTTTACAGGCGAAGCTTACGATGGACCGCCGGCGGTCGCCGACGGCGTTCTCGCAATATAACGCTAAGGCGGACGACGGCCGCGACCGGAACGTGCTTGCGGGAGCGTTGTGGCTTTACGCTTTGATGGGGCTTATTATGGTGCCGTTCGTTATCTTGGGGGACGCGTTCTGGTTTCAGATGAGTCTCGTGTTCGGCATCTTCCTGTTTTTCGCTTCGACGGCGATGATCTCCGACTTCTCGTCGGTGCTGCTCGACGTGCGCGATCGGAACGTGCTCGGCACGAAGCCGATCGACCGGCGAACGATCGGCGCGGCGAAGGCGGTGCACGTCTTCCTCTATCTCGCGACGGTGACCTCCGCGCTGATCGCGGGGCCGCTCGTCGCGGGAACGATCAAGCACGGCCCCGGGTTCGCGGCGCTGTTCCTCGCCGCCGTCGCGCTGATCGATCTGGCGGTCGTGGCGGCGACGGCGATGCTGTACGCGGCGCTGCTCCGATGGTTCGACGGCGAGCGGCTGAAGGATACGATCAACTACGTGCAGATCGCGCTGTCGATCGCGATCACCGCGGGATATCAGGTGCTGGCGAGATCGTTCGGCCTCGTGGATCTCCAGGCCGGCTTCGAGCCGAGCCCTTGGCATCTGCTGCTGCCGCCGCTCTGGTTCGCCGCGCCGTTCGAGCTGCTGCTTCGCGGGGCGACGGGAACGGTCGCCGCGGCCGGGGCGATCTTGGCGCTCGCGGTGCCGATCGCGGCTATCGCGCTCTACGCGCGGATGGCGCCGGCATTCGAGCGGAGCCTCGTCAAGCTGGCGTCGCACGGCGGCAAGCCGAGGCGAAGCGGTTCGCGGCGAATGTCGGGGCGGCTGGCCGGGTTGCTCTGCGCGTCGCGGGAGGAGCAGGCGTTCTTCCGATTCGCGTCGTCGATGCTGACGGCGGAGCGGGAATTTAAACTCAAGGTGTACCCGTCGCTCGGCTTCGCGCTCGTATTTCCGTTCATCTTCCTGTTCCAAGGCCTCGCGGACATGAGCCTCGCGGAGATGGCGGGCACCCGGTGGCATCTGTCGATCTATCTCGGGGGGATTATGATTCCCTCCGTGTTATATATGTTGAAATACTCCGGAGCGTATAAAGGAGCGTGGATTTTCCGCGTCGCGCCGTCGGCGGATCGGAGCGCGATGTATCGCGGCACGGTCAAGGCGGCGCTGGCGCGCCTCTTGGCCCCGGTGACGCTGCTGCTCGGCGTCGCGTATTTCGCGATTTTCGGCGTCGGCTTCGCGCCGCACTTCGCGGCGGTCGCGCTCGGGTTTTGTTTGTACGCGGCTTTGTGCTTCTTGTTTTCGAAGAAGACGCCGCCGTTTTCCGAATCGTTCGTCGGGGCGAAAGGAGGCGGTATCGAGATGATCGCGTTGATGCTGCTGCTCGTCGTGTTCTTCTTATTGCATCTGGCGTCGACGTACGCGGTTTGGGGCGTCTGGGCGTATATCGCCCTCTTGCTCCTGGCGAATCGGTACGTCTGGAGGACGGCGTTCCGGGTTTCCTGACGATCCGTGTATACTGAGGGGATAAGGAGGTGCGTCTTCGTGGCGGAGATGCTGGACGTATTCGACGAAGCGATGCAGCCGCTCGGGGTGCGGTCTCGAGAAGATGTCCATAAGCTCGGGCTGTGGCACCAGACGTTCCAATGCTGGTTCGTGCGGCGGATCGATGGCGTCGATACGATTTATTTTCAAGAACGGCACGAATCGAAAGCGGATTTCCCCGGACTGCTCGATATTACGGCGGCGGGCCACCTGAGCGCGGGCGAGACGCTGGAGGACGGGGCGCGCGAGATCGAGGAAGAGCTCGGCGTCGCGGTCCCTCGGGAGGCGCTGTCGTACGCCGGCTGCAAGCCGTACAAGTACCGGAAGGACGGATTTATCGATCGCGAGTTTTGCCATGTGCACTATTACGTATGCGAGCTGCCGCTCGAGGCGTTCCGCTTCCGGGACGGCGAGGTGTCGGCGATCGTGCTGATGACGCTGGCCGACGCGCGGCGGATCGTGCGGGACGCGGAAGCCACCGCGCCGGCCGTTCGGGCCGTCCCCGAACGGGGGGAGCGGCGGGACATCGTCGTCCGTTGGGCGGACCTCGTGCCGCACGAGAAGCGTTATTACGAAGCGGCGTTCGACGAAGCGGAGCGGCTGCTGGCGCGCGGCCGAGCGGATTTCTCCGCGACCTGAGACCGGACGGCGGATGGCGCGTAGTAGGATGGAGAATACTATGTTCAAAGCTGGAAGCCATGCCGCAATTATCGGAACAGGAGGCGGATTCGATGCAAGCGACTATGGAAAGCGAAGCGTATTTGCGCTCGGAGCTGCAAGCCATCGAACGTTGGGAGTCCGAACAGAAGGATTTATGGTTTTGGGAGAAGCTCGGGCGGCTGCCGTTCGTCATGCTCGACAAGGTGACGCCGAAGATCGTGCACGAGAAGATCGGGATCGCGTTGAACGAAATCGGGAGCTTCATTCAGACGGGAGGACAATATCTCGTCTCGGAGCGCGAGATCGTAGGTCAAGTGGAGAAGGAAGCGCTGGGCAAGGAAGGCGTCGTCGGCTTCACGCTCGACCACGTGCGGCAGGCGCCGCTCGACGCGATGGATCGGACGGCGGACGCGCTGGCGGAAAGCCGCGCGAATCTGGCCACGGCTCAAGGCGCGACGACCGGCTTCGGCGGCTTGTTCACGCTGGCGATCGACATCCCGGCCGTGCTCGGGCTGTCGTTGAAGGTGCTGCAGGAGATGGCGCTGTGCTACGGGTACGACCCGCAGCAGAAGCATGAGCGCGAGTTTGTCGTCAAGTGTCTCCAATTCGCGTCGTCGGACATCGTCGGCAAGAAGGCGGTGCTGGAGGACTTAGACAAGATGGCGGCCGCGCGGAGCGGACAGAGCGGCGAAGGCGGGGAACGGACCGCGATGTCGCAGCTGCAAGGCTGGCGCGAGGTCGTGGCGTCCTATCGCGACAACTTCGGCTGGAAGAAGCTGTTCCAGCTCGTGCCGATCGCGGGGATGGTGTTCGGGGCGTACATTAACCGGGGAACGCTCAAGGACGTGGCGGAAGCCGGGAAGATGCTGTATCGCAAACGCAGAATCATGGAGCGGCTCGCCGCTTCGAGCCGGCAAAACGAATAACATCGGATTTTCGATCCCTCGACCTTACGGTCGGGGGATTTTTCAGTTTCGGAGCATATCCCCTTGCTGGAAGGCTGCGTTCGGTCCTGCGAGGACAAAATATTTGGTCCGACTAGGCAGTTGTCCACATACAGCGCTTACACCTCACATATGATGAAGTATCATGATGGGAGGTGATAGGGATGGATAAATTCTGGTCCTATCTAGGCGGAGTCATCGGCGGCTACACGTTGGTCCAAGCGCCTCTGGGCAGCTTCGGGCTCGGCGGATTGGAGCCGGTGCTCGACATCGTGGGCGCGTTATCGATGATCGTGTTTGGCGCGGCGCTTGTCGTGAAAGGCGTGTTTACGCTCGTCGGCAAATAAGCGAAGGCAAAAAGGTGCAGCCCCTCGAGAAAACGAGGAGACTGCACCTTTTTTTTTCGTTGATCGATACGAAAAATTTTCTGATTTATGTAATATAAGGCGGGTTCGACAAAAATTGATGGTTTAAACCTCCCGGTTCTATAAGTTACCCTTATGGGCGGGAGGGGGAAAAGGAAATGAAACGCATTACTTTGCTAGGGCTCATGTGTCTGCTGTCCGTGATGTTGGCCGTTCCGCAAGCGTCGGCCGCCGCTTCCGGGACCAGAATCGCGGCTACCGCCAAGACGTATCTCGGGGATTTCAAATACAAGTTCGGCGCGGAACCATGGAATTCGAGGTATAAGTATTCGGATTGTTCCTCATTCGTCCAACTCGTGTTCAATAAGAGACACGGCTATCATTTACCTCGGACAAGCAGGTCGCAAGCGAAGAAAGGCAAATACGTCTCTAAGTCCAACTTGAAAAAGGGAGATCTCGTCTTCTTCGACACGAATGACGACGGCAAGATCAACCATGTAGGCATCTACATCGGAAACGGCGATTTCATTCACAGCTCTCCGGTGAATCGGGTCGGCAAGAGCGACTTATCCTCGGGCTGGTGGAAGAAGCATTACGTTACGGCCCGTCGGGTGTTATAATCCGCACACTCATATCTATATTGACCGAGTTCGCAGCGGAAATGTTGCGACAACGGCAAGGGGGTTCATGGGAATCCGCCCTCTTGCTGCCAAGACGAAAACAAGCCTCGGCGTATTCCGCCGGGGCTTTCCGATGTATAGTAGAAGGAAAACCAGGAGGGGATCGACGTGGACAAGCTGCGCGCCTGGGCGAAACGGTTGAAACGGCAGTTGTTCGCTTTGTATCTCGCCGCTCGGCGTCCGGATACGCCGTGGTACGCCAAGGCGACGGCCGCGGCGGTCGTCGCTTACGCGTTCAGTCCGATCGATTTGATACCGGATTTCATTCCGGTGTTAGGACTGCTGGACGATATCGTACTGGTGCCGCTCGGCGTGTGGCTGGCGCTGCGGCTCGTGCCCGACGCCGTCCTGCGCGAATGCCGGGAAGAGGCGGAACGCCGGCTCGCGGAGGGCGGCCGGAAGCCGGTCTCGCGCGTCGGCGCCCTCTTCGTCTGCGTCGTATGGATCGTCTGCGCCGCGGCGTTGGCGTGGTGGGCGATTCGCCGTCTCTAGCTCTCCTGTTGTTTATGATGCGGGCAATATTTCCGCATCAGCTCGGCGGTGTCGGCGTCCATCGGACGCCCCCGCCGCTCCAGCTCGCTCGACACATGGTCGGTGCGGGCTTCGGGCCAGTTTTGCCCGAACTTGAATTTCGCGGTCATGTCGTCGACGACGATCTTGATCATGCCGACCGCCTTGAGCTCCTTCGCGTACTGCGGATGCTCCGGGGTGATCGGCTCGTACCCGCCTTCGGGCTGGAGCTTGCGCATGAACGCTTCGAAGGCGGCGGCCTTCTCCGCGGCGTCCTCGATGACGACTGCGGTGCCCCGAACGAACACCGACTTAAAGAAGGCGGTCGCGGGGCACGCCATCGCCGGATCGTTCCAGTAGGAAGGGATGAGCGCGAACTCCTTGGCGACGGCGAAGGTGACGCGTTCGTTCGCCTTCAGGTTCCTCATTTTCTGCCCGACGCGGCTGCCGTGCATATAGAACGCGCCGCCTTCATAGACGAAGTTGATCGGCGTCATGTGCGGGTACCCGTCGTCTCCGTGCGTCCCGAGGAATCCGAACGTCATCTCCTTCAGGAACGCTTCGATTTCCTCTTCTTCCTTCATGTGAAACGTGCTTCTTCTCATCTGCTTCGCCCCCGGCTTGCGTGAATTTCTCCTATTGTACGGTTCGGATTGACAGGGGAAAAGATCCAATTTAGATTGGTTTTATTGGACCATTTCGAATATCGGAGGGCGGCCAATGGACCTGCTGACGTCGTATGAACGGTATGCGCGGGAATACCCGCAGAAATATATGGCGCTGTACCACGCGCTGCGGGACGCGATCGTCGGCGGCCGCGTGGCGCCCGGCGAGCGGCTGCCCTCGAGCCGTGCGCTGGCCGCGGCGTACGGCTTGTCGCGCGGGACGGTGAACGCGGCGTACGATTTGCTCGCCGGCGAAGGGTACGCGGCGGGAGGGGTCGGGCGCGGCACGTTCGCCTGTTACGCGCCGCCGGACGGCGCGGGCGGGTCAGGCGCGGCCGCGTCGGCGCAGCCGAAGCTGTCCGCCTGGGGCGCGCGCCTGGCGGCGGGGCTGGCGCCTCCCCGGGAGCGGGAGGCGCGGGGCTGGGCGGTCGACTTCACGACCGCCCGGACGGACGCCGCCGCGTTCCCGGCGGCGGAGTGGCGCCGGGCCGCGTACGCGGCGGCCCGGGAGACGGCGGCGGGCCGCGCCGACGCCGCCCACGACGCGCAAGGGTGCCTGCCCTTGCGCGAGGCGATCGCGCGCCACCTCGGCCGCGCGCGCGGCATCGCGACGACGGTCGAGCGCATCGTCGTCGTGAACGGCTCGATGCAGGCGTTGGCCCTGCTCGTGCAGCTGCTCGTCGACCCCGGCGACGCGGTCGCGATCGAGCGGCCCGGCTACGGCGGCATTCGCCGGGCGGTGCTGGCGGCGGGCGGCGTGCCGATAGACGCCGACGTCGACGAGCGCGGCCTCGTCCCCGCGCCGTGGCAAGCCCGGCTGCTCGTCGCGACGCCGAACCGCCAGTTCCCGACCGGCGCGGTGCTGCCGCTCGAGCGGAGGCTCGCGCTGCTGCGCTGGGCCGCTAGCGCCGACGCGTGGATCGTCGAGGACGACTACGACAGCGAATTCCGCCACGCCGGCCGGCCGGTCGAGCCGCTGAAGTCGCTCGATTCGCAGGGGCGCGTCGTCTTCGTCGGCACGTTTTCGCGCACGATGTACACGGAGCTCCGCGTCGGTTACGCGGTGCTGCCCGACGCGCTCTTGAGCGCGTACGCGGCGCTGAAGCGGCTGTACGAGCCGCACCCGACGGGCCTCGTCGAGCAGCTGGCCTTGGCCGCGTTCATGAAGAGCGGCGGCTACGAGCGCCATTTGCGGCGCATGAAGCGGGTGTACAGCCGCAAGTACGAGACGTTGATCGCGGCGCTGCGCGAGAAGCTGGGGCACGTCTTCGAGACGCGGCCGCAGGACGCGGGGCTGCATGTGTACGCCCGCTGGACGGGGAAGCGGGACGCGTACGAGGCGCTGATCGAGGCGTGCGCGTCGCGGGGCGTCGCCTGGTCCGACGTCTCGTACGAGCGGGACGGCGAATGGGTGTGCGCCGCCGCGTTCGGCTTCGCGGGCGTCGAACCGGAGGCGATCCGCTTCGGGATCGAGACGATCGCCGCGGCGGAAGCCGAAGGAAGAAGGAGGGGGCGCGGATGATGGAGCGACGACGTGTACGAACGGCGATCGCGGCGTTGTGGCTGGGCATCGCCTTGGGGGCGCTGACCGCCTGCGAGCGGGAGCCGGGACGGACCGACGGGACTACGGAGGCAGTGGAGGCAGTGGAGGCAGTGGAGTCGGTGGAGACGAAACCGGCGGAGCAAGAACGTCCGGAGCAAGAACGTCCGGAGCAAGAAGAACCCTTTTCCAAGAACGCCTTCGAGAAAGTCGCCGTCCCTCCGGGGTGGGCGCTCCGGCACGAGCGCGCGGACGAAGACGAGCGGGCGGCGTACGTCCTTAGGGAATACGCCGTCGACGACGCGCCGGCGGATGTTCGCCGATGGTTTCTGGAGGAGCTCGATCGGGTCGGCGGAACGGTCGTATGGTCGCATGGCGGGGAGGAGGACGCATCGCAGGACGTCGATTACGGGGCGATCGCGGAAATTCCTTCCCCGGCCGGGAACGAAACGCTGAGCGTCTATTACGGCTCGACCGCGGGGACGCCGAACGTCGCGCTGCTCCGAACGCGGTACGCGGACAGCCTGCAGGAACAGCCGTTTCTCGAAGATCATCCGTTGGTCGTTTCGGTGCCGATGGCGGACGGGTCGGAGAAGGACGTGTTCCGAGGGTACTATGAGCACCAGCATACGGATATTTACCTTGTACACTTCTACACGGCCGCGTTCTTCAAGGAGCTGGAACGGACGGAGGGCGCGCTTCGCGCGGAGCCGGCGTTTACGGTCGGGTATTTCGACGACGAGGGAGAAGAGCTGGACCCGTACGCCGACGAAGTGACCGAATCGTCGAAATTCGGCGTGAAGTTCGACGCGGGCGCGCTGCCCGAGGGGGAGCGGGAACGGGACGCCTTCCTGCGGGCGCTCGCCCGAACGGCACTGCTCGGCGATCGGTCGATCTACTGGGACGTGCCGGCCGACAAGGCGCTCTACTTCTGGATCGGCGAGGAAGAAATCGCGGCCGTGACCGCGGGGGATTTGCTGTAGCCGTATAAATCTAGCGGAACTTGGCCATCCTCTCTAGTAATAGATTTCGGTTACTAGAGGGAGCGATTCGGGATGAAGAGGTTTGCCGGATGGATGGCGGGAGCGGCGTTGGCGTTGATATGCGCGGCGGGGCTAGGCGGGTGGATGCCCGCCTTCGCGGCGAACGTCTCCTCCGGATCGCCGGCGGACGACGCGGCGCGCCTCGACGCGCTCGCGAACGGGCGGATCGCCGAGGACGGCCGGCTTTGGGTCGTCGGCGTCCGCACGCCGGGCGGTCTCGAGCGGTGGAGCGGCGACGACGCGGCGGAAGCGATCCGCTGGATCGAGCGACGGCAGGCCGCGCTGGACGGCAAGGACGCCGACTGGTTCGTCAACGTCCAAGGGACGCTCGTCCCCGCCGACGTGCAAGCCGTCTGGCCTCGGCTGGCGGACGCCGCCGGAGCGGCGCTCGTCGAAGGGTACGAGGATGGAACGACGTTCAGCTACAGCTACCGCGCGCCTTCGTTCTCGGCGTCGGTAGGGGAAGGCGACGGGGCGATCAACTTCATGGCCGCGGCGCATCTGGATACGGAAACGGGCTTGTGGAGAATGACGCTGGGCACGCCGGTCGTCATGATCGAGTATTAGTGAGGCGGACCCCCCCTAAATTGGAAAATAATTTTCGCGCGCCGGAAGGAACTGTTGTTCGCATGTCGAAATGGTAGAGAACAACTGGCGAGGACGGAGACGAACCCATTTTCCCGAGGGGGTAGCCCATGAGCAAGAGAGTGTTGGTGTTGGTCGGAACGAATAAAGGCGTGTTTTATTACGAGTCCAACGAAGATCGTCAGGAGTGGAGCCTGAAGGGACCGTTCCTGTCGGGCTGGGAAGCGTACAGCGTGTTCGGCGACGGCCGCAGCGGGCGGTTGTTCGCGGGCACGTCGCATGCGGCGTACGGTCCGTCCATCCGCGTATCCGACGATTTCGGCGAGAGCTGGACGCAGATCGAGAACAGTCCATCGTTTTCGAAAGAAAGCGGTTTCTCGATGAACCGGATTTGGCAGATCGCGCCGGGGCACGAGAGCGAGCCGCGGACGCTGTTCGCGGGCACGGAAGAGGCGGGCCTGTTCGTCAGCCGAGACGGAGGGGACAACTGGCGGGAGCTCGACGCGCTCACGAAGCATCCGACGCGGCCGAACTGGTTCCCGGGGGCGGGCGGCATGTGCCTGCACACGATTCTCGTCGACCCGCGGGACGCGAAGCGGATGTGGGTGGCGATGTCGGCGGTCGGCGTGTTCCGGACGGAGGACGGCGGCGAGACGTGGCACCCGCGCAACGTCGGCCTCGCCCGCGTGCCGACGGGCCAGCCTTACGACGAGGTCGGCTATTGCATTCATAAGATGGTGCTGGATCCGACGAACCCGGATACGCTCTACATGCAGGAGCACGGGGGCGTGTTCCGATCGAACGACGGCGGCGACAGCTGGTTCCCGATCGAGGAAGGGCTGACGATGAAAGAAGGCGATATGCCGTTCGGCTTCCCGATCGTCGTCGCCCCGAACGGCGACTTATTTCTCGCGCCGCTCGAGAGCAGCGAGCTGCGGACGATGCGGGACGGCAAGCTGCTCGTATACGGTCGTTCGCGCGGCGACGAGGCATGGGCGCCGGTCGGCGACGTCGTGCCGGACGAACAGCGGCACGTGAGCGTGCTGCGCGACGCGATGGCGGTCGACGGCCTGGATTCGTACGGCTTGTACTTCGGGACGACGTCGGGCGAAGCGTTCTGTTCGATCGACCGCGGGCGGACGTGGTCGCGCCTTCCGGGTCAGCTGTCGCGCATCCTGTCGGTGAAAACCTGGGTGTTGGAGGCGTAACGAATGATCATCGAGGTCAGCGTGCCGATGCTGCTCAGCGACTGCACGAAAGGAAAGACGCGGTTCCCGCTGGAAGCGGAGACGCTCGGGGAAGCGCTCGACCGATTGGCGACGGACTACCCTCTGCTGAAGCGCCACCTCTATACGGAGCAAGGGAAGCTGAGACAGCATGTGCTCCTCTTCCTGAACGATGATAATATAGAGTGGTTGGAACGGTTCGACGTCCCTCTGCAGGCGGGGGACAAGCTGCGCGTGCTGCAGGCCGTCTCCGGCGGATAAGGGAGGAGGCGCGAGACCGTGGCGGATTTGGAACGTTATTCGAGGCAGATGCGATTCGCGCCGATCGGCGCGGCGGGACAAGAACGTCTCGGCGCTTCCGGCGCGTTGATCGTCGGCATGGGGGCGCTCGGCGCCGTCCTCGCGAGCCATATGGTTCGCTCCGGCGTCGGGCTCGTCCGGTTCGCGGACCGCGATTACGTAGAGAAGAGCAATCTGCAGCGGCAGATGTTATACGACGAGGACGACGCGGCGGCCGGTCTGCCGAAGGCGGTCGCGGCGGAGCGCAAGCTGTCGCGCATCAACTCCGACGTCCGGCTCGAGCCGGTCGTGACGGACGTGACGGCGTCGAACGCGGAGGCGCTGCTGGACGGCGTCGACGTCGTGCTCGACGGGACGGACAACTTCCGCACGAGGCTGCTGCTGAACGACGCTTGCTTTAAGCACGGCAAGCCGTTCGTGTACGGCGGCGCGGTCAGCTCACAGGGCATGACCGCCGTCTTCGTGCCGGGCGAGACGTCGTGTCTGCGCTGCCTGATCGGATCGGATCCGGACGGCGGCGGCGAGACGTGCGATACGATCGGCGTCGTCTCGCCGATCGTCGATATCGTCGCGTCGTTCCAGGCGATCGAAGCGCTGAAGCTGCTCGTCGGCGCCTCGGAGGCGCGGCGGAAGAGCTTGCTGTCGCTGGAGATTTGGCGGCATCAGCTGTTCGACATGAAGCTGCCGCCTTCGAAGCCCGATTGCCCGACGTGCGGCGCCGCCGGTTCGCGCCGCTACCCGTCGCTCGACGCGGCGGAGAGCGAGACGACGACGCTGTGCGGGCGGGAGACGGTGCAGGTGCGCGCGTCGAAGCCGTTCGATCTTGAACGGCTCGCGGAGCGGTTGGCGCCGGTGTGCGCGGTGGAGCGCAACCCGTTCCTGCTGCGCGCGACGCTGCCGGAAGGGGAGCGGCTCGTGCTGTTCCCGGACGGGCGGACGCTCGTACAGGGCACGGAGGACGTGACGCGCGCGAAGAGCTTGTATGACCGGTATATCGGCGGATAAACGCGCAAAGACCCAGGGGGCTCTCGGATGGGCCGAGCTCCGACTGGGTCTATGTTTTTGCTTCGACACGCGAACGGGAAAAGCTCCCTCTAATTCCACGGCCGATGCCGAATTTGGACGCCTGAACGGGAAAACCTCCCTCTAAATTGCCTGAACTGGAGCGAAAAGCCCGGTTTCAGCAAAATTAGCGGGAGGTTTTCCGTTTGATATGCAGCTTCAGGGGAGAACACAGATCATTAGAGGGAGGTTTTCCCTCTCGCCTCTCGCCTCACGTCTCGGCGGCCGGCTTCAGCGCGCCCTTCCCCGCGGCGCTCCGCGGCTTCGAGATGCCGCGGACGAGCGCGTACTGGGCGATGCCCGCGACGAGCAGCAGGCCGGCGATGACGCCGAACGCGGCGCCGCCGCCCCAAAGCTCGAAGACGACGCCGAAGGCGACCGGCCCGAGGCCGCGGGACAGCTGCATGTTCATGCTGTACACCGAGAAGTACCGGCCTCGCATGTGTTCCGGCGCGATCATCGAGACGGCCTTCTGCAGGTGCGGGCCGCTCAGCATCTCGCCGAAGGAGAATAAGACCTCGGCGAACAGCAGCAACGCGAACCATGGCGCGAAGCCGTACCCGAGCGCGACGCAGGCGAGGAGGCCGTACGAGAGCAAGACCACGCGGTGCGTCGCCCACGATTCGGTCCAGCGGGCGACCGGAATTTGCAGCAGCATGACGATCAGTCCGTTCATCGACAGCATCGTCGTGAGCATCATCTTGTAGTCGTCCGCGAACATCGTCTGCAGGTGCAGCGGCAGCACGGTTTCCACTTGCGCATACAGCAGGCTGATCGGAACGACGAGCCCGGTCATCGCGAACAGCAGCCCGTGGCCGCGGAACGTCAGCCGCTCCGACGGTCCGGCCGCCGTCGCGCCCGCCGCGTCCGCGCCGGAACCCGCCGTCCTCGCCGGCAGCGTCTCAGGGATATACCGAAGCACGAGCGCCAAGTACGCGACGAAGGTGACGGCCGAGAAGGCGAACACGATCTTCGGCTCCCACGTGAAGACGAGCAAACCGAGCATCGGCCCGAAGGCGGCGCCGACGTTGAACGCCGCGTGTAGCGCGGCGAACACCTCGGCCCGGCGCTCCGGCCCGACGATGTCGGCGACCTGCGCGTTCGCCGCCGGGTAGAACAGGCTCATGCCCACGCCGTTCAGGATCGAAAACAACGCGAAATGCCACAGCTCCTCAGACACCGCGAAGCCCGCCATCGCGAGCGCGTTGACGACGAGCGCGCCGATCATCAGCGGCTTGCGCCCGTATTTATCGGCGAGGCCGCCGCCCCATAAGCCGACGAACATCGACGTCAGCGGCTGCAGACCGACGATCAGCATCGGCAGCAGCACCGAGCCCTCCAGCTTGTCGTACAAATAAAGCACCATGAACGGGCGAATCATGAAATTCGCGACAGTCGTCAGCGCGGTGCCGACGAGGCGAATCCAGATCGCGCGGTCGTAGCGGCCGGCGAGGCCGGCGAAGCGTCCTTTTCTCAACATACTCTCCCACACCCCGTGTTCTCTCTGTTAAGCGATTTAAGTATTGTGTTTCATTATATCGGGGCGGTAAGAAACAAAAAGAGTAAATTCGCGATCGGGGATTTCCCCTTTTTTACAACCCGCCGATGAGGGCAATCACGATCGTCACCGTGAAGATGCTGAAGACGGTAGATGTGAACACCGCCTGAGAGGCGAAATCAGGCTCGTTGTCGAACTCGACCGCGAGCAGCACGCTGCTGAGCGACGTCGGCACGGCGCACGACAGGACGAGCGCCTGGGCCAGCAAGCCTTCGTACCCGAGCAGCCAGACGGCGAGGAAGCCGAGCGCGGGCGAGACGAGCAGGCGCAGTCCGTTCGAGAAGAAGACGAGGTCGAACTTCGAGAGGCTCCACTTCATGTTGCCGAGCTGAGCGCCGAGCGTGAGCAGCGCGGTCGCGATGAACGCCTGCGCGATGTACTCGAGCGGCGTATAGATCGGCGAAGGCACCGGGACGTCGAAGCCTTTCATCAGCAGCGCGACCGGGACGACGTAGATGGCCGGGAACGTGAAGACGACTTTGAGCGCTTGTTTCAGTTCCATTTTCCGAGCGTTGATGGTGAAGATGCCGAACGTGTTCGGCAGCAGGCTCTGAATGACCATGATGATGAGCTGGATCGACATCGTGAACGGGTTGCTGGCGAAGACGAGCTGGTTGAGCGGGATGGCGAAGTTGGCGCTGTTGTAGAAAATGACGCTGTTCCGCATCGCGGACGGCATGCCTTCCTTCAGCCCGCGCAGGCGGATGAACAGCTCGACGACGGCCATCAGCATCGCGTAGAACACGACGAAGAAGAGCAGCGTCCGAAACGCGGTATCGGCCGTGAACGTAGATTCATACAGCATCGTAAACAGCATCGCCGGCGAGAAGAAATAGAAGTTCAGCTTGGACAGCGTCCGGATATCGAGCTTGAACGCGCGCTGCAGCGCGACGCCGAGGCCGATCATGATGGACAACGGAACGACGTTGTTGAGCAGGATGTGCGTAAAGATCGTCATGATGGGTTCTCCACATTCTCTCTCGTTTGATTTTGTAAGTGCCATTATACCATGGGTAAGCAGCGGGTGACGCTCGCTATGTTATAATTCTACCAATGATAGGTAGATTTCTATGGAGGGATGAAAATGGCATTTTTCCAAGTATTAGTCTCCCCGACGGCGGCATTCGAGCGGCTTCGGGAACGGGGGGGCTGGATCGTCGCGCTTCTGCTCGTGTCCGCATTGTCCGTCGCGACGACGTATTTGCAATGGCCCTTGATCGAGAAGGAGATGCTGGCTCAGTTCGAAGCGCAGCAGCAACCGCTCGGGGCGGCCGAGATGGACATGGTTCTCCAAATTTCCCGCGTGACGGCCTGGGTCACCGGAGCGGTCATGCCGGCCGCGCTCATGTTTTTCGTCGGTCTTCTGCTCTTCTTGCTGAACATGATCGTTCGCGGCGAAGGAACGTACATGCAATTATCCAAGGTTTCCTTGTATTCGATGATCCCCGGCCTGCTCGGCGGGCTGTTGACGACGGCGCTGGCGATGGCGTTCGACGCCGATTCGATCACCGACGTCATGCTCAACGGCGGGGTTCTCTTCTCGGAGAAAACGGGTTTCCTCTTCACGCTCGTCTCGTCCGTGCTGGATCCGTTCGGCCTGTGGAGCCTCGTGCTGACGGTCGTCGGGGCCGCGGTCATGATGCGGAAGTCCCCGAAGTCGGTCGCGTTCTGGATCGTCGGCGCTTGGCTTCTCGTTCGTCTCGGCACGTCGCTCTTCGCGCTTATTCCGGCCGCGCCGGCGGCGTAACTCGCGGAGCATTCGAATTCTACATACGAAAGGTTGACGCTGCATGCGGAAGAAATGGCTATGGCTGCTTGCCCTCGTTCTCGTCGTCGGCGGTCTCGCGACCGTGAACGTCATGAGGCTCGGATCGAGCCTGACGGTGGAGCTGGCGACGGCGGAGACGGGCGTCGTCGCGGAGTCGGTGTTCGCGAACGGGCGCTTCTATCCGGCGTCGGAACGAACGGTGTACGCGGATCGGGCGGGACGCGTCGCGGAGGTGCACGCGAAGCCGGGCGACGCGGTGAAAGCGGGCGATCCGCTCATGACGTACGACGCCGAGGAATGGCGAAGACAGCTCGAGTCGGAACGCAATCAGCTGGCGATCGCGGCGTTGACGCGGGAGCAAGAGCGCAAGCGCAGCTTCGAAGCGGTGCGCGGGCAGACCGACGCCGCGGAAGCGGAGAAGACGCTCGCCGCCGAGGAGAGCGCGGAGCGGCTGTACGCGCTGCAGACGGCGTCGACGGAAGCGAGCATCGAAGCGTTGGAGCGCAATATCGAGCGGTCCGTCGTCCTCGCGGAGGCGGACGGCGTCGTGGCGAGCGCCTCGGTGCAGCCGGGCGCTTACGTGTCCCCGGGCGCGGAAGCGTTCCGGCTCGCCGACGTGTCGCAGCTGCTCGTGAAAGCGGCGCTGAACGAGCTGGACGCCGGCAAGGTGCGGACGGGGATGAAGGCGATCGTCTCCGGCGACGCGTTCGAGACGACGTTCGAAGGCGAGCTGACGTACGTGTCCCCGGTCGCTAGGCCGGCGGGCGTCGACGGTCTCGATTACGAGGTCGAGATCGAGGTGTCGCTGCCGCGCGGCGAAGTGCCGCCGGAGGTGGCGAAGCCCGGCTTCGCGGCGACGCTCGAATTCGCGCTCGCGGGGGAGGAGCGGGTGCTCGTCCCGATCGACGCGGTGCGCTACTCCGGGCAGGACGCTTACGTGTTCGGCGTAACGGACGGGGCAGCCGTGCGGCTGCCGGTGACGGTCGGCAAGGACGACGGCGAACGCATCGAGGTGTTGAGCGGCCTCTCGGCGGGCGACGCTTACGTGTATCCCGTGCCGGAAGGGTTAACCGAAGGGGACGCCGTGAAGACGGGGGCCGACGAATGATCCGGCTCGAAGGCGTCTCGAAGACGTATCGGAACGGGGCCGTCGAGGTGCAAGCCTTGAAGCCGCTCGATCTTACGATCGAGAAAGGCGAATACGTGGCGATCATGGGACCTTCCGGCTCGGGCAAGTCGACGCTGATGAACATTCTAGGCTGTCTCGATACGCCGTCGAGCGGGACGTATACGCTCGACGGCGAACGGGTGGAGACGCTCGACGAAGAACGGCTCGCGCAGGTCCGCAACAAGAAAATCGGCTTCGTGTTCCAGAACTTCCATCTGCTTCCGCGGCAGAGCATTTTGCGCAACGTAGAGCTGCCTTGCGTATACGGCGGCGTGCCGCGTTCGCAGCGGACGGAGCGAGCCAAGGAGCTTCTTGGGAAAGTCGGCCTCGGCGAACGCGTCCATCACCGGCCGAACGAGCTGTCGGGCGGGCAGCGCCAGCGCGCGGCGATCGCGCGGGCGCTCGCGATGGAGCCGTCCGTGCTGCTGGCCGACGAGCCGACGGGGAACCTCGACGCGAAGTCGTCCGAGGACATCATGCGGCTGTTCGGGCAGCTGCACGCGGAAGGGGCGACCGTCATCTTGGTCACCCACGAAGCGGACATCGCCGCGCACGCGAAGCGGGTGCTCCGGTTCGGCGACGGCGACATCGTCTCCGATACGAGGACGGTGAGCGAGCCGTGACGATTTTCGAAAATTTGGCGATCGCGCTGGACAATTTGCGAGGCAACAAAATGCGATCGTTCCTGACGATCATCGGCATCGTCGTCGGCATCGCCGCCGTCGTGACGGTCGTATCGATCGGTCAGGCGGGCCAGTCGTCGATCGTCTCCGACATCGCGAAATACGGCGAAGGCTACTTCGTCGTGCTGCCGGGCGGCGAAGGGGGAGGGACGGATGCGGATTTGTTGATCACCTCGTCCGATCTGGACGCCGTCCGCAAGCTCGAGGGCATCGCCGCCGCCGCGGGCACGACGTCCGCCCGCCTGACGACGACGATCCGCTCGACGGAATATCGGCTGGACGTGACGGGGACGCCGGCGGAGTACGCGAAGCTGGCAGGGCTGGACTATGCGGCGGGCGGCTACTTCACCGCGGCGGAGGAACGGTCGCGGCAGCGGGTGCTCGTCGTCGCGGACAAGTTCGCGACGGAAGCGTTCGGCGGCGCTCAGGCCGCCATGAACCAACGATTGAAATTCGGCGGGCGAGTGTACAGAATCATCGGCGTGTACGAGACGGAGGAGTCGCTGCTGAGCGGGCTGGGAGGCACGGTATACGGCGCTTACGCGCCGTCCGGCTCCTTGCCCGGCGCCTCCGGCTCCGTTCGGTACGGGTACGTGGAGCTGCTCGCGAACACCGGAAATACGGAAGAGCTGCGAGCGATCGTCGCCGACGTGAAGGAGCTGCTCGCGAAGCGGCACAACGCTTCGCCGACCGACTATTTGTCCCAGACCGGCGAGGAAGCGCAGCAGCAGGTATCGCAGGTATTCTCGATCCTGCAGATCATTATCGGTTCGATCGCGGGCATCTCCTTGTTCGTCGGCGGCATCGGCGTCATGAACATCATGCTCGTCTCGGTCACCGAACGCACGAGGGAGATCGGCATCCGCAAGGCGATCGGCGCGACGCCGGGGCTCATCATGGCGCAGTTCATGATCGAGGCGGTCATCTTGACGCTATTGGGCGGCTTGCTCGGCGCCGGGATCGGGCTGCTCGCGTCGTGGGCGTTCTCGGTCGCGACGCAATGGCCGTTCCTCGTGTCATGGTGGGCGCTGCTGCTGGCCGTCGGCTTCTCGACCGTCGTCGGCATCTTCTTCGGCTTGTATCCGGCGAGTAAGGCGGCTCGCATGCAGCCGATCGAATCGTTGCGTTACGAATAGGGCCCGTCAGGCCGGCTTGCGAGCGACGACGCGGATGCGACGGTAAGGGGCCGTCCATACGCGTCGTTCTTCGTCATACAGCCGGGGCGCCAGACGTTCGGCGATGTCGTTCTTCATGTCGGCCGCGTCCGCCTCGGAGAAGGGCGCGAAGAACGGCGTCGCGAAGACGGAGAGCCAGGCGTGCAGCCCGTCCGGACCGTCGAGCGCGGTCGGCCGATCGAACAATTCGGCGTATTCGACGTCCCAGCCGACGGATTCGAGCACGGACGCGTATTCGCCGACCGTCGGGAAATACCACGGGTCGAGCGGAGCGGCGTCGACGCCTCGCTCCGCGAGCGCGCGGCTGATCGCCTCGGCGATCGCGCCGGCGTTGCCCTTGCCGCCGAATTCGGCGACGAGGCGGCCGCCGGGCTTCACCGCGTCGAACATGCATGCCGCCGCGCCCCGCGCGTCGGTCACCCAATGGAGCGCCGCGTTCGAGAACGCGGCGTCTACTTGTTGTTCCAGCGCGAACGCCTCCGCCCGCGCGACCCGGAAGTCGATCGCGGGGTGCTTCGCCCTCGCGGTATCGATCATGGAGGGCGACGCGTCGATGCCGATGACGGCCGCGCCAGACCCTGTGATGCGCTTCGCCAGATCGCCGGTGCCGCAGCCGACGTCGAGCACCGTCTCGCCGGCTTGCGGCCGCAGCAGCCGAATCAAGTCCGCACCGTATTCCGAGACGAAGCCTAATTTTCTGTCGTACAGGGAAGCGTTCCAATCGTTCTTGTTGGTTCCTCGATCGCTCATTCGTTCATCCGCTCCTTCGCGTACCTTAATACGGCAATGGTAAACGATGGATTTGTGATAGGTGAAATATATAATAACTATCCTGTTTATAGGTTTTGATGATAGTGTGATATTAAGCTTGGATCAACTCGACGTTCGTCTCGTCCCAGCGCCAACGCGGCGACGTTCCGTCAAGGCGGGCGCCGCCGAGCCACTGGTCGACGCCGTTCAGCGCGACATGGTCCGCCCGCCCGTTCAGGACGTCTTCGCCGGCGGCGGTGAGCCTCAGCCGGCAGCGGAGGAAGTCGGCGGCGGGAGGCTCGTCGAAGCGGGGGAACGGCGGGTCGCCTTCGAGCCGCAGCAGCGGAACGGCGCCTTGCGATAGCGTCCGCAGCGTCGCCCAGAACTGCAAGTCGCCCATGCCGAACGCAATCAGGCGGTCGCCCGCCGCGCGGAACAGTGCGACGGGCGCGTCGACGCCGCCGCGGACGAGCTCGAGCGCGACCCGCTCGACGCGGCCGAGCCCGTTCGCGATGGACGGAAAGCGCGAGAGGTGGAACGCGAAGGCGCCTTGAGCGAACGGCAGCGCGGTTCCGTCGGCTTCGCGCAGCGCTTGTTGCAGGCGCATCGGGTCCGGGGAGGCGTAGGCCTCCCACAGGGCGGCGCCGGCGCGCAGGACGGCGTCGTCCACGGGCAGCCGCTCCGCCGCGAGCCCGCGCAGCTGCGCCGCGGTCAGTTGGCCGAGCCCGCGGAACGGCTCGATGCCGGGGTAGGCGCCGATGCACAGCAGGCTCAGCTTCGTCCGGCCGCCGGGCGCCGCGAAGCCGGCGGCGGACAGCCGATGCAGCAGGCGGCACAGCATCGCTTGGTCGAAGAGGTCGTGCTCGAACCAAAGCGCGACCTCTTCGCGCCGCTGCGCGGCCCGATCGAGCGCCGCCTCCTGCGCTAGGCAGCTATCGACGTACGTCCGCGGCGGAATGCCGAAGCGGCGCTCCAGCTCCGCCGCGCGCGCGGCCCGGTTCGACGGGGTCTCCGGATCGACGTAGATCGGACCTTCCGAGTACATTTCTCGCCAGGGGAGGACGTCGCCCGGCAGCCCGCTCTCTTTCAGCTTGGCCGCGACGGCGTCACCATTCGTAACATGAAGCATGACAGGATTCCTCACTTGTGGTAAAGTTAGCGAATACGCGCGAAAATCGGCGATAGGGAAAGGATGAGCGACATGACGCAATTTACGAACGTAACGGTGGAGAAGAAAGCGAACGTGTACTTCGACGGGAAGGTGACGAGCCGAACGGTGCTGTTCGCGGACGGCACGAAGAAGACGCTCGGGATCATGCTTCCGGGTGAATATGAGTTTTCAACCTCCCAGAAGGAAGAGATGGACTTCTCGGCCGGCAAGCTGGAGTACAAGCTGCAAGGGCAAGATTGGAAGTCGATCGACGGCGAAGGCGCGTTCATCGTACCGGCGAACGAGAAATTCCAGTTGAAGGTACATACGGTGGCCGACTACTGCTGCACTTATTTTAACGAATAAACGGGAAAACTTCCCGTACATGTTTCCGCCTGCGCTTTCGCGGTTCGGGCGAACCTTGAGCCTCCCTTTGATTCCGCTCTAAAGCCCGAATGCGTCGGCTTGGATGCGGAATGCGCGGGAGGTTTTTTCTTTGTTCCGGGCTATCCGCGAGGAGGAGGAAGTGGTCTCCCGGCAGCTCTTGTCCTCGGTTTCCCTTCGTTCAGCTGCTGCAACGAATCGGGTGCAGCCCGCGCCGATCTCTGATTCCGCACCAAAGCTCGATTGCAGGCTTTAGATGCGGAATGAGCAGGAGGTTTTCCTTTTGATCCGGGGTTTCCGTGAGGAGGGAGGTGTCTCTCTCGGCGGCTCTTGTCCTCGACTTCCCTTCGCTCAGCTGCTTCAGTGAATGGAATAGCGGTTCCTCTTTTTTGCGTCGCGCTGCCCCGAGATTCGAGGAATCCCGCCACAATTGCCACCCTGCGCCGACTGCCGACACATGTTACTTCAACGAATTGGGGAGGAGTTCCATGCCGGCCCGAGATTCAAGGGATTCCGCCACATTGGTGGGGGGGCGAAGCGGCTGAACGAAGGGAAGACGGGGAGAAGGGCGGCGGAAAGACAAGTGGACTACACGTGGGGCGGGGAAAGGCAAGGACCAACCCGGAGAGGAAGCGGCTGAGCGAAGGGAAGACGGGGAGAAGGGCAGCGGAAAGACAAGTGGACTACTCGTGGAGCGGGGATAGGCAAGGACCGACCCGGAGAGGAAGCGGCTGAGCGAAGGGAAGACGAGGAGAAGGGCGGCGGAAAGACAAGTGGACTGCTCGTGGAGCGGGGAAAGGCAAGGACCGACCCGGAGAGGAAGCGGCTGAGCGAAGGGAAGACGAGGAGAAGGGTGGCGGAAAGACAAGTGGACTACTCAGGTAGCGGGGCTGCGTAGAGGCAGAGGATCGATCGGGGGGAGAGACCGCAGGCGCTTAAGCGCGGCATAAGAAAAGCCGCCCCGACGAACCGCCGAAAGCGGACCGCGGAGCGGCGGCAATAGCCTTAAGGAAGGACGATTTCTTTCCACTGCAAGAATTTCTTGTACGCTTGCCCGGAGGACAAGGTGACTCGGGCGAGGTCGAGTCCTTCTTCGATCGTGCCGGCCGCGCCGGTCAACCACAGACGGACGCCGGCGTTCAGAATCGTCATATCGGTGTGCGGCAGCGCCGCAGCGCCTTGAAGTACGGCGAGGCAGGTAGCCGCTTGGCGTTCCGCGGTCCACTCCGTATCGTCGTCGGCTTCGCCCTGCAGCTGATACACCTCCGGGTCGACGATCATCAGCTCGGAGACGCCGTCCTTCACGAGGAACAGGCGGGAGCGCTTGTGCACAGGCAAGTCCTCGGAGCCTTCGATGCCCTGCACGATGATGGCGCGGCGGTAGCCGAGGCTCGAGACGAGCTGCGCCATCTTGTCGAACACGGTGCCGTGGAAGACGCCGAAGACGAGATAAGGCGCGTCGGAGTAGCGGACGAGCTTCTCCGCGCTGTTGAACACGGTGCGCAGACCCAGCTGCGTCCGAATGTCGCGTACGCGCGCCAGCTTCGGGCAGCCGAGCTCCGCCGGCACGAACAGGAAGCCGCTCGCGTCCGCCGCGCGGAGGAGCCGATCGAGCCCTTCCGGCGTCTCGACGTCCACGCCCCACTCGGCGACGACGTCCGGCAGCGTCACGCCCCACTTGGGCGGCAGCGAGCGCGAGCCGTGCAGCGTCGACGGAACGCCGCAGGCGGCGAGGACGAACGACGTCGGCAGCGTCGCATAGAACGACTTCGTCCGACCGTCGTACGGACCCGCGCAGTCGATGGCGCCGTCCATCGGATGCTTCAGGCTGCCGCGCCGCAGCGCTTCCGCGAACGCCGCGATTTCGTCGGTGCTTTCCATCTTGATGCGCTCGGCGACGAGGAAGGCGCCGATCTGGGCGTCGGTCGCTCCTCCTTCGAGAATGAGCTTCGCGGCGCCGGCCGCTTCTTCAAACGTAAGATCTCTAGCGCCGCGTTTGCCTCTGCCGACTTCCTTTAAGTATTCGATCATCGCGAACGCCCCCTCGGATTTTGCTCTCGGAGTAAAGAATATACTTTCACGATCGAGACGGCAACATCGACCAGGCGCCGCCGCTCGTTCATCGCTTGCTTGCGAAGGAATTCGTACGCCTCCGCCTCGGTGATGGACTTCACCTCGCTCAAGATCGACTTCGCCCGGTCGATCCACTTCCGGTCCTCGAGCTTGGCGATCAGCTGCTCGCGTTCCTGCTTCCACTGCGTCCGCGACAAGTAATGCTTGGAGGACAGCAGCAGCGTCCAATGCAGCTCCGCCGTCGTCATGCCGGGGTACAGGATGCCGTCCACGGAATCGGCCAAGACGCAGTTGTGCACGACCGGTTCGTTGTCGCACCACCAGAGCAGCGGAGGACCGGTGCGGGCTTCCAACGCCCGCGTCCATGCGAGCAGGCGCGAGTACGACGTGCAAAACAAAATGGCGTCAATATTGTTGACATCGAGGTCGGGCGACGGCTCCGGAAGAATCGATTCCTGCGCGCGGAGCCCCGCGGCGTCGAGCAGCGCGGTCGGCGAGTCGAAGCGGGCGCCTTCCGCGTAGGCGGGCTCTTCGTCGTCGAAGCCGAACGGGAAGCCGAGAACCGGCGCGGGAGGCGATTTCGCCGCGGGGCGGTCGCGTACGATGAGGAACGATTGCAGCATAAATTCACTTCCTATCCGCAAATAAAAGTGTATGTGACATTATAAGTAACGCAAATATAACATAAAACACCGAAAACTTCGACCAAAATTTTTGTTTGTGATAGTTGTTGACATGTAAGGTCGTCCGCTTCTATAATAAAGCCAAGTCACAACGATGTGGCGACGCTAACAATCGAATCCAAGGCGAGCACAACGATGTGCCGCCATAGGCAATGAGGCCGTAGATCGCTCCGGGGACGTACCCCGGATGCGGTGTGCGGCCTTTTTTCATCCAAAAAAAGAGAGAGAAACGACAAATCAAGGGAGTGGAGAAACGATGGAAGCGAAAGGGTTTATGAAAGCAGGACATAAGCCATCCTTGTTCAGCGCGTTCTTATACTTCGATGTCAGCTTTATGATTTGGGTATTGCTCGGACCGCTCGCCGTCATCATCGCTTCGGATTTCGAGATGGACGCCGCGCAAAAGGCGAATTTGGTCGCGCTGCCGGTGCTCGGCGGTTCCATTCTGCGTCTCGTGCTCGGCTGGATGACCGACTTCATCGGTCCGAAGCGGACGTCGCAGATCGGCATGATTCTGACGATGATTCCGCTCGTCTGGGGTTGGCTGTTCGCGTCTACGCTCGGCGAGCTGTACATCGTGGCGCTGCTGCTCGGCGTCGCCGGCGCCAGCTTCGCGGCGGCGCTGCCGCTCGCAAGCCGTTGGTATCCGCCGCAATATCAAGGGCTCGCGATGGGTATCGCGGGCGCCGGCAACAGCGGCACCGTCTTTACGACGCTGTTCGCGAACCGGATCGCGCAGCATTACGGAGACTGGCACGTCGTGTTCGGCTTCGCGCTCATTCCGATCGCGATCGCCTTCCTCCTGTTCACGATCCTCGCGAAGGACAGTCCGAACCAGCCGGCGCCGAAAAAGCTCGCGGACTACGCGTCGGTCCTCAAGCTGAAAGACACTTGGGTGTTCTGCGTCTTGTACAGCGTCACGTTCGGCGGGTTCGTCGGGATGACGAGTTACTTGACCATTTTCTATAACACGCAATACGGACTCGACGCGGTTCGAGCGGCCGATTTCACGACGATTCTCGTCATCGCCGGCAGCTTCTTCCGACCGGTGGGCGGCTGGCTCGCCGATAAGCTCGGAGGCATCCGCATGCTGCTCGTCTTGTACGGCATCGTCGCGCTGATGATGGCCGGCATCTCGACGCTGCCGGCGATCGGGCTCACGACCGCGATGCTGTTCGTCGCCATGATGGCGCTCGGCATGGGCAACGGCTCGGTGTTCCAACTCGTGCCGCAGCGCTTCGCCAAGGAAATCGGCGTCATCACGGGCATCGTCGGCGCCGCCGGCGGACTCGGGGGGTTCTTCCTGCCGAAAATTCTCGGCAACTTAAAGCTTGCGACCGGCTCCTTCACGCCGGGCTTCCTGACGCTGAGCGCCATCGCGCTCTTATGCATCGTGGTCGTCGCCGTCGCTCAGGTCGGATGGAAGCGGACGTGGATCGGCGAAGGCGGCCGTGCCGCCGGGAGCGCATCCGACGGCATGACGGTTAAAGCGTAACGAATCGAATCAACGAGAGGGGACGGGGACGTCATGGGGAAAGAGAAGCTGCTGCTCATCGGCAACGGGATGGCGGGCGTGAACGCGATAGAACATTTGAAGAAGCTCGCGCCGGACAAATACGACATCACCATCTTCGGCGCGGAGCCGTATCCGAACTATAACCGGATTATGCTGTCTTACGTCCTGGCGGGCGATACGAAGCAGGAAGAGATCTATATCAACGACTACGACTGGTACGAAAAGAACGGCATCCGTCTATACACGGGACAGCGGGTAAGCTCGATCGACCCTGCCGCGAAAACGGTGACGAGCGACGGGGCGGCGGGCCCGATGACGACGTCCTACGACAAGCTCGTGATCGCCACCGGCTCGAACGCTTTCGTCATTCCGATTCCGGGCTCGCAGCTGCCGGGGGTTATCGCCTACCGGACGATCCGGGATACGGAGCTGATGCGGGAAGCGGCGAAGAAATACAAGAAAGCCGTCGTCATCGGCGGCGGTCTGCTCGGCCTCGAAGCCGCGCGCGGTCTGCTCAATCTCGGCATGCAGGTCGAAGTCGTCCACATCGGCGACTGCCTGATGGAGCGCCAGCTCGACAAGACGGCCTCCAAGCTGCTTCAGACGTCGCTCGAGCAACAAGGCATGAAGTTTCTGATGGAAAAGTCCTCCGCCGAAATTCTCGGCAAGGAGCGCGCGACGGGCCTGAAGTTCGCCGACGGCACGTGGACGGAAGCGGACCTGATCGTCATGGCGGTCGGCATTCGCCCGAACGTGTCGCTCGCGAAGGAGGCCGGCCTCGACGTCGTGCAGGGCATCACCGTCAACGACTGGCTCGAGACGAGCGCGCCGGACGTGTACGCGGTCGGCGAATGCGCGCAGCACCGCGGCGTCGCGTACGGTCTCGTCGCTCCGCTCTACGAGCAAGGCGCGGTGCTGGCGAAGCGGCTCGCCGGCGTCGACGGCGCCCCGTACGAAGGCTCCGTCGTCTACACGAAGCTGAAGGTGTCGGGCGTCGACGTGTTTTCCGGCGGCCAGTTCATCGAAGACGCGGAGACGAAGGCGATCCGCGTGCACGACGACTGGTCCGGCATCTATAAGAAGGTGCTCGTGAAAGGCTCCAAGATCGTCGGCGCGGTGCTGTTCGGCGACACGTCCGAGAGCACGCGGCTCATGCAGCTCATCAAGTCCCAGGCGGACATTACGAAAATGGAAATCACCAAGCTGCTGCAAGAATCCGGCGCGGAAGGCGGCGGGGGCGGCGGCACGGAAGGCATGGTCGCCGCCATGGCGGACGACGCGGTCGTCTGCGGCTGCAACGGCGTCAGCAAAGGCACGATCTGTTCCGCAATCCGCGAGTGCGGCCTGACGACGGTAGAGGGCGTCAAGGACGCGACGACGGCGTCGCGCTCGTGCGGCGGCTGCAAGCCGCTCGTCGCGGCGCTGCTCAAGACGACGCTCGGCGACGAGTTCGACGCCGCGGCTTCGGCGAAGGCTTCGATCTGCGGCTGCACGACGTTGTCGAGGGAAGAGGTCGTGGCGGGCATCAAGGAGAAGGGGCTCACCCACGTTCGCGAGGTCATGCACGTGCTCGGCTGGAAGGAGCCGGAGGGCTGCTCCAAGTGCCGACCGGCCGTGAACTACTACCTGTCGATGATCAACCCGTCGACGTACAAGGACGATCGCACGTCTCGATTCGTCAATGAACGGATGCACGCGAACATTCAGAAGGACGGCACGTATTCGGTCGTGCCCCGGATGTACGGCGGCGTTACGACGCCGTCCGAGCTGAAGAAGATCGCCGAAGTGGCGGAGAAGTACAACGTCCCGACCGTCAAGCTGACGGGCGGCCAGCGCATCGACCTGCTCGGCGTGAAGAAGGAAGACTTGGTCCCGATGTGGACCGATCTCGATATGCCGTCCGGCTATGCGTACGGCAAGGCGCTTCGCACGGTGAAGACGTGCGTCGGGGCGGACTTCTGCCGCTTCGGCACGGCGGATTCGATGGGCATGGGCATCGCGCTCGAGAAGAAGTTCGAGCGGCTGAATACGCCGGCGAAGGTGAAGATGGCCGTCTCCGGCTGCCCGCGCAATTGCGCGGAGTCCGGCATCAAGGACATGGGCATCGTGGCGATCGACGGCGGCTGGGAGCTGTACGCGGGCGGCAACGGCGGCGTGAAGGTGCGGGCCGGCGACCTGCTCGCGACGGTGAAGACGGAGCAGGACGTGATGGAGTACATCGCCGCGTACCTCCAGTATTACCGGGAGACGGGCAACTACGGCGAACGGACGTCCGAGTGGATCGTTCGGGTCGGTCTCGACCACGTTCGCGGCGTCGTCGAGGACGCGGACCGCCGGCGCGAGCTGTGCGAACGGATGGACGAAGCGCTCGCCGCGACGAAGGACCCGTGGAAGGAAGCGGTCGAGACGGCGGCGATTCGCAAGGATTTGTACGAAGTGATCGAGACGGCGAAGTAAGGGGAAGTCATTTTCGGGAGAGATAGAGAGATTACGGACTGGAGAAGGAGGCGCTGAGCATGGCGATGGGGAGCGTAAAGCAGGTCGCGGCGAGCCGCGTAAAGCTGGCGAGGTTGGACGAATTGCCGTTGGGCACGGGCAAGACGGTGAGGCTCGGCGCTTTGGAGCTGGCGGTGTTCCGCCTCGGCGACGACACGGTGCGGGCGGTCGAAAACCGATGCCCGCATAAGAACGGCGTATTGGCGGAGGGGATGGTCAGCGGCCACTACGTGTTCTGCCCGATGCACGATCGGAAGATCGACCTGAACGACGGACTCGTGCAGAAGCCCGACGACGGCTGCGTCAAGACGTTCGGCACATGGGTTGAAGACGGCGTCGTATGGGTGGACGTGGGATGACAGGCGCGGCGCTGAACTCCCACTGTCCGTTCTGCAGCATGCAGTGCGGCATCGAGCTCACGCTGACGGAGAAGGAACCCGGTTGGGCGGTGCGCCCGAGCGGGTCGTTCCCCGTATCCACGGGACGCCTCTGTCAGAAGGGGTACCATTCCCCGCGCCATGCCGTACATCCCGACCGCATTACGATGCCGCTCGTGCGCCGCGTCATCGGCTCGCGCAGCCTGGAAGCGACGCCGTGGCAGCCGGAGAATTGGGACGCCGCGTTCGCGGAAATTTCGGACCGCATCCTGTCCATCCAAGCGAAGCACGGCGCGGACGCCGTCTCCGTCTTCGGCGGGGGCTCTTTGACCAACGAGGTATGCTACTTGCTCGGCAAGTTCGCCCGGGTCGCGCTGAAGACCCGGTACATCGACTACAACGGACGGTACTGCATGTCGTCCGCGGCAGCGGCGCAGATGCGCGCGTTCGGGCTCGACCGGGGCCTCACGCTGCCGCTCGACGATATCGCAGGCACGAAATACATCATCCTGGCGGGGACGAACATCGCCGAATGCCAGCCGACGATGATGCCGTACTTGCTCGCGGCGAAGAAAGCGGGCGCCACGATCGTGACGATCGATCCGCGTCAGACGATGACGTCCAAAATCGCGGATATTCACGTCAAGCTGCAGCCGGGATTCGACTCCGTGTTCGTCAGCGGGCTCTTGAACGTCATCGTGAACGAAAAGCTGTACGACGAAGCGTACGTCGCCGAGCGGACGAGCGGACTCGAGGCGGTCGCCGAAGCGGTGCGCGAGTTTACGCCGGAATACGTGTCTCGAATTACAGGCATCTATGAGGAAAAGATTCGCGCGATCGCGCGCGGCTTCGCGAAGGCAGAGAGCGGCGTCGTGCTGACCGCCCGCGGGCTGGAGCAGCAAGTGAACGGCGTCGAACACACGCTCAATTACATTAACCTTGCGCTGCTGTGCGGCAAGGTCGGGCGACCGAACAGCGGCTTCGGCGCCGTCACCGGACAGGCGAACGGCCAAGGCGGCCGCGAGCACGGGCAGAAGGCCGATCAGCTGCCGGGGTACCGCTTGATCGAAGATCCGGAAGCGCGGCGGAAGGTCGCCGAAGTGTGGGGCGTCCATCCCGACACGCTGCCGGGCAAGGGCGTCTCCGCCTTCGAGCTGTTCGAGAAAATCGAGGCGGGCGAAATCAAGGCGATGATCGTCCTCGGCTCGAACCCGATCGTCTCGAGCCCGAACGCCGTTCGCGTCGAAGCCGCGCTGAAGAAGCTCGAGCTGCTCGTCGTCGTCGACCTGTTCGAGACGGAGACGGCGAAGCACGCGGATTGGTTTCTGCCCGGCTCGTCGTTCCTGGAAGCCGAGGGGACGCTGACGAACGTGGAGGGCCGGGTATTCCATCGCGCGAAGGCGCTCGACCTGCCGGGCAGCGCGAAGCTCGACATGCACATCTTGTGCGAGCTGGCTGAACGGCTCGGAGCGGGCCGGTACTTCAAGTTCAAGACGCCGAAGGACGTGTTCGAGGAGCTGCGCCGCGCCACGATCGGCGCGCCGGCCGATTACTCCGGCATCACGTACGACCGGCTGAAGCGGGAAGGCGGCGTCTTCTGGCCGTGCCCGTCCGAAGAGCATCCGGGCACGCCGCGGCTGTACGTCGACCGGTTCGCCCATGCGGACGGGAAGGCGAAGCTGCACGCGATCAAGCCGGGGCTGCCCGCGGAGACGACGAGCCGCGAGTATCCGTACATCCTGACGACGGGGCGCGTGGGCAGTCAATACCTTAGCGGCGTACAGACGCGCCGGACGGAGCCGCTCGACGCGAAGGCGCCCGCGCCGGTCGCGGAGGTGCATGCGAGCGTCGCCGAGCGCATCGGCCTTCGCGCGGGCGACCGGATCCGCCTTACCACGAAGCGGGGCACGGCGGTGTTCCCGGTGCGCGTCTCGGACGACATTCACCCGACGACGATTTTCGTGCCGTTCCACTGGGGCGGCGAGCAATCGATCAACCGGCTGACGAACGACGCGCTGCATCCGATCAGCCGCATGCCGGAATTTAAAATTTGCGCCGTTCGGCCGGAACGGGTAGGAGGGGCGACATGACGAACGAATCGCTGCGAATCGTAGGCGCCGACGAAGGAACGAGACGGGACGTGCGGCGGCGGATGCCCCCTTGGGTCGAAGGGACGGTCGCCCTCGTGCGGAGCCGGGAAGACTGGGCGCGGCTCGACCGATTGGAAGGTCCCGCCGTTCTCCTCGTGTTCGACCGGGGGTACGCCGACGCGGAGGCGGGCGGCTGGCCGACGTTCCATATCGACGACCTGTCCTTGGCCGTCGAGGCGTTGACGTCGTCCTTCGCATGGAGGCATTGGACGCCGGACTTCCTCGAGGAGGAAGCGTGGTAAGCGCGGCGCGGGACGTTGCGCATTTTCCGAACGAGTGCTACAATGACGAAAAACAAACCGATTGGTCTGAAAATGGAGGGCGTACCGTGCGCAAAGGCGAGGCGACGAAAGAGCATATCATCGAGAAAGCGGCGCATGTGTTGAATCGCAGAGGATATTACGCCTCGTCCTTGTCCGAAATCATGGAGGCGTCCGGGCTGAAGAAGGGCGGCATCTATAACCACTTCGAGAGCAAGGAACAAATTATCGCGGAGGCGTTCGCGTATAACGTCAAGGCGATGAGCGAGCGGTTCGACGAGGCGGCGGCCGGCTTCTCGCATCCGATCGACCGCGTGCTCGCGATGGCCGCGGTCGCGCGGGAGCTGTACCGCGGCGAGCCGATCCCCGGCGGCTGCGCCATCATGAACGCCGCCGTCGAATCCGACGACGCTTATCCGTTCCTGAAGGCGCAGGCGCGGACGTCCATGGAGCGGTTCGTGTCGAAGGTGCGCGCGATCCTGGAGCAAGGCCAGCGGGACGGCCGGGTCGACCCGGCGGCCGATGCCGCGGAGGCGGCGCTGTTTATCGTCTCCGCCATCGAAGGCTCGTTGATGATCAGCAAGCTGACGGACAGCGGCGCGGCGGTGGACGCGGCGCTCAAGCGGATCGCCTCGTTTTTGAATCGGGAGCTTCGGCGCCCGTAATTTTTTTTGACAATTTTCAGACCGAACGGTCTTAAATACGATGAGGGAGATGACTAAGGGATGGAAAAGAGACGAGTCGTCGTCACGGGCATGGGCGTCGTATCGCCGATCGGCAGCGACGTGACGGCTTTCGGGGACGCCTTGGCTACAGGGCGATCGGGCATAACGACGATCGACGCCTTCGATCCGGCGGGATATCCGACGCGGATGGCCGGCCAGGTGCGCGATTTTCGCCCGGAGGCGTATATGGGGACGAAGGAGGCGCGCGTCTACGACCGCTTTCTTCAATTCGCGGTCGCGTCGGCGAAGCAGGCGATCGCGGCGTCCGGCCTCGACGTCGCGGCGAACGCGGATCGCGTCGGCGTCTACGTCGGGAGCGGGATCGGGGGCATTCACACGCTGCTCGACAACCACCGCCAGTTCGCCGAGCGGGGACCGAAGCGCGTCAGCCCGTTCATGATCCCGATGATGATCGGCAACATGGCCGCGGGCCAGCTGTCCATCCTGACCGGCGCCCGCGGCCCGACGTTCGCGCCGGTGTCGGCGTGCGCGACCGGCAACCACGCGATCGGCGAGGCGTTCCACGCGATCCGCGCCGGCCGGGCCGACGCGATGATCGCGGGCGGCGCGGAGGCGCCGATCCACGAGCTCGCGTTCGCCGGGTTCTGCAACATGCACGCGATGTCCGGCCGCAACGACGACCCGACGCGCGCGAGCCGACCGTTCGACGCGGACCGGGACGGCTTCGTCATGGGCGAAGGGGCCGGCATCCTCGTGCTCGAGGAGCTGGAGAGCGCCCTCGCCCGCGGGGCGGACATCTGGGCCGAGGTGGCGGGGTACGGCGCGTCTTCGGACGCGTACCATATCACCGCGACCGACCCGGAAGGACGCGGCGCGTACATGGCGATGAAGGCCGCGCTCGACGACGCCTCGCTGCGCCCGGAGGAGATCGACTATATTAACGCGCATGGGACCGGTACGCCGGTGGGGGACGCGTCGGAGACGAAGGCGATCCTTGCCTTGTTCCCGCGGGAGAACGAGCGGCCGCCCGTCAGCTCGACGAAGTCGATGACGGGCCATCTGTTCGGCGCCGCGGGCGCCGTGGAAGCGGTCGCCTCCGTGCTGGCGATTCGCCGGGGACTGCTGCCGCCGACGATCAACTACGAGACGCCCGACCCGGCCTGCGCGCTGGACGTCGTGCCGAACGTCGCGCGGCCGGCGGCGGCGAACGCCGTCTTGAGCAACGGCTTCGGCTTCGGGGGACATAACGCGGTGTTGGCGTTTCGGAGATATTTTCAAAAATAAGCATTGACCCTCACGTTACGTTAGGCCTTATGCTCATTCTCGAAGGGGGGCAAGCGAAGGCCATGATGAAAGTGAAGGAAGTGTCGGAGCTGGCCGGTGTCAGCGTGCGCACGCTGCATCACTACGACGAGATCGGACTGTTGTCCCCGGAGCATACGACGGAGGCCGGTTACCGTCTATACTCCGATCGGGATCTCGAGACGCTTCAGCAAATCTTGTTCTTCAAGGAGCTTGACCTTCCCTTGAAACAAATCAAGGACATTCTCCGGGACCCGAGCTTCGATCGGCAGGAGGCTTTGGAGCTGCATCGGAAGATGCTGCTCGAGAAGCGGAGCCGCATCGATCGAGTGCTCGACACCTTGGAGAAGACGATCCGGCAAGCGAAGGGAGAAATTCAGATGACGAACGAAGAGAAATTCGAGGGCTTCGACTTCAGCAACAATCCGTATGAGCAAGAGGCGCGCGAACGCTGGGGCGACAAGGCGGTCGACGACTCGAACAAGAAGCTCGGCAGTCTGTCGCAAGCCGAGCGGAAGGCGCTGGAGGAGGGCATGAACGCGATCTACGCGAAGCTGGCGGCGCTCCGCCACGGGCCGGCCGACAGCGACGAGGCGCAAGCCGCGATCAAGGAATGGTACGACTTCTTGAACGGCGGCAACTTCGGGGCGCACTATTCGCTCGAAGCGTTCAGAGGGCTCGGACAAATGTACGTCGACGACGAGCGCTTCACGCGCAACATCGACAAGTTCGGCGAAGGGCTCGCGAGGTTTCTGCGGGACGGCATGGCCGTCTATGCGGATCGCAACGCGTAATTCGTCGAGCGGAGGAAGAGAGGGGGTCGCCGGAGGGCGGCCTCCCTTTTCTATTCGGGCAAATTCGGGGGTGGGAGCGTAAATAGGGAACATTGGTTTTCCCTATTCAGGCGCGCATGAAACTCCGAAGCAGCGCCTCCGTGAACTTCATGTTTCGAGCGATCGGCGCGTTGCTGCCCGTCAATCGGCTGGCCATGATGGCGCCTTCCATCGAATCGACGAGGAACGAGGCGAGTTCGGCGGCGTCGAAGTCAGGGCGCAGCTCCTTGTCGCGAACGCCGCGCTCGAGGATCGACGCGACGAATCGGACCATGTCCGCATACGCCTCGGCGGCCTTCTGCCGCAGCTCGGGGAACGTGCCGTCGCTTTCCACCGCCGTGTTCAGCAGCGGGCAGCCGCCCGGAATCGGCGGGTCGTCGACGGCGTCCTGATAGATCGCGGCCAGCTTCATCAGCTTCTCGAGCGTGCTCGTCCCCTCGCGTTCGGCTTGGACGAACGCCTCTTGCAGGATCCGGCCCGCCCGTTCGAAGGCGGCCAGCACGATCGCTTCCTTCGTGTCGAATCGGCGATAGATGGCTCCCTTCGGAAGTCCGGTGGCCTGCATGATGTCCCCGATAGACGTTGCGGCGATGCCTCTCGTATTAAACAAAAGCATGGCCCGATGAATAATGAGTTCTCTGGTTTCGTCCGGCTTCTTCATGTTTTCCATCCTCCCGTCGGGCGACTCTATCCATAATATTGTCACGAATCGCCCGGAGTTGTCTATTTTCAATGGAGCGGCGGTGACCTATAATGAAGGTTGTAACGGACCGGACGGTCCGGTCCGAAGAAAAGTATACATAAAATCTACGAAGGATGGTATGCCCTTATGAAAACTCGAACGGAACGGAAACCCGCCGCCGCCGTCGCGCTCGCGGTCGCCGCATTTCTGTGGATCATGCACACGATCACGAAAAACTTCGTGTCCGATCCCGAATTCGTCAAGCTGATCGCCGCGAGGGACGCCTTCGCCGCCGACCCGTCGGTGTGGCTGTTCATGCTCCGGGCGCATATTTTGCTCGCCGTCGTTTCGCTCGTCGCGGGGCCGATCGGCGCGATGCGGCGTTTCCGCCGAAAGTCGATCGCCTGGCATCGATGGAACGGCCGGGTGTACGTCGTCTCCGTCGCGCTGAATTTCATCCCTGGGCTGTACGTCGCCTGGTTCGCGCCGGGAGCGCCGACGGTCGCGGGCTTTCTTGTCCTGAACGCGCTCTGGCTCGCGACTACCGGTCTAGGGTACGTCCATATTCGCCGCGGCAACGTCGCCAAGCATTCGCAGTGGATTACGCGCAGCTTCTTCCTTACGTACGCCAATCTGACCATTCACGTGCTGCTGCCGATCGGCCAACACGCCGCGGGTCTTCCTTATTCGACTTCGTATGCGATCGCCGTGTGGGGAAGCATGCTGCTCAATTTGGCGCTGGCCGAGGTCGCGCTCCGCAAGAAATGGCTGACGTAACGGAAGACGCTCCGCCCGCGGCGAAACTTTCCGGCCGGACGCGGCGTCTGTTTCTTAGGACAACAGACGGACGGAGAGGGAGAACGGGGAATGAAGCTGTTTTGGAAAAGGGTCGCGCTCGCAGCGGCGATCGCGGGCGTGGCGGGCGTCGGGGCGCTGGGCGCGATCAACGCGCGGGTCGACGCGGCCGCAAAGGCGTATATGACGGAGCCGGAGCGAGCGCCGATGGCGGAGGCGATCGTCATTCTCGGCGCGCGCGTGTATTCGGAGACGCACGTATCGCCGATGCTGCACGACCGGCTCGAGCAAGGGTTGGCGTTGTACCGCGCCGGCAAGGCGCCGAAAATCATCGTCAGCGGCGATAACGGACAAGAGGAATACGACGAGGTGAACGCGATGAAGCGGTTCCTCGTCGATCGGGGCGTGCCGGAGAAGGACATCTTCATGGATCATGCCGGGTTCAGCACATATGAGAGCATGTACCGGGCGCGGGACGTCTTCGGCGTGAAGAAGGCGATCGTCGTGACGCAGAGCTACCATCTGAAGCGGGCGGTCTACGTCGGCCGGGCGCTCGGCGTCGACGCGTACGGCGTCGGCAGCGACCAACGCGAGCATCCCGGAGCCGAACGGCGCGAAGCGCGGGAAATTCTCGCGCGAGCGAAGGACTTCCTACTTGTGCATACGACGCGCCCGGAACCGACGTACCTCGGGGAGACGTACGCGATTACGGGCGACGGTCGGTTAACGCACGACTAGGCAAGGCGCTTACCCGAGGATCGCGTGCAGGACGATATCCCCGACCATATGGGCGACGATGGCGTACTCGAGCCCCTTCTTCCAATATAACGCTCCGAAGAACATCCCCGCGATCGCGTTCACGAACACGATGCGGACGACGAGGACGGTCGTCACGTCGGCGAACATCGCCGGGGCGGCCGCCAGATGGCCGACGCCGAACATGACGGCGGCGAAGACGATGCCGGCGACGTAGATCCAGGCCGGCTTCCGCTCGGCCTTCCTCGCGAACGTAACGCCGAGCAGCCACACGACGAACGACATCACCCCGAATCGCATCCACAGCTCTTCGTTAATGCCCCCGTAAAACATCGTGAGCATGCCCGCCCAGAACGGAACGACGTCTTCGCCGGACTTGGACGCGAGCAGCGCCGGCAAGTGCGGCTGGAACAGCGCGTCTACGCCGACCGTGAGCGCGATCGCGACCGCGCCGACGGCGACGCTGAACAGCAGCGCCTTGGCGGTGAACGGCGCGCGGGCGCCGCCGGCGAGCCAGCCGGTCAGGTGAGGCGCGCCGAGACCGACGCGGCGGCCGAGCGTCAAACCGACGACGATCGCAAGCAAGCTGTTGATCGTCGAATTGATGACGGTAGTGACGTACAGTAACTCCTTTGTAAGGCCGGACTCCGGCGGGAGGACGGTCGTGTAGCCGAGGTAAGGAAGGACGGTGAGGCTGCCGACCCAAGTCAGGGAGAGCATGAATAAGATGAGCTTGCCGTTGGTGCGAAGGAACGTTTTCATAAAGAGGATCACTCCGGTCTATTATTATCAATATTTATATTATTATCATAAACGATAATAATAGTCAACCAAAAACCCGGCCGCATTCGTTCGCGGTCGGGTTCGAGGCGTTACTTTTCGTTTTTGATCTTATAGTCCGCGATGACCTTCTCGTTCACGAGGCCTTTCAGCGCGTTCCGGAGCTCGTCGGGGGAGACGTCTTTGTTCAGTCCCAGCCGCTCCTTCAACAAGGCGTACTCTTTGTCGTATTCGGCGTCGGTTTTTTTCTTCAACGTCGCGCCTCCCGGCTTTCCGTCGTCGTCTCCGCGGATGTTGCAGAGGTTGCGGATGTCGCGGCCGCCGCGCTACTCGCGCTCTCCGCGGTTTTCTGGGCCGCCGCCGGCGCCTTGCGCGGCTTCTGCGCTCTCGCGGCGACCTCCGCCGCGAAATACGCTTCGAGCTCCGCCGCCTTGCGCGGGTCGTCCAAGTTCACCTTATCCTTCAAGAACTTCTCGACGAGCACGTCCCACGTCTGCGGCTGCTTCTGGATCGCCATCGTCCGCACCGCGTTCTTCACCATTCTGCGTTCCTTGGCGTTCGAGTATACGTCCTTGTAATACTGAATGCGCTCGAAGTCGAGATGAGCGAAGACGGCGCGGAAGATGTCGCCGGTCATGCGCGCGTCGTCGAGCGCCCGGTGCGCCGAGCCTTCGTTCTGGATGCCGAGTTCGGCGAGCGCCGCTTCGACGCTGACGTCGTTCGTGACGTTCTTGTACCGAATGTATCCCTTCAGCAGATCGAAGTACGGGATGGCCGTCCAATACGCGTCGTCGAGCTTGTGCATGCGCGCGTCGAGCACGATGCGCTTCATATCCTCGCCGCCCCAGGTGACGAAGATGAATTCCTCGCTGCGGCCGAGCCATTCCCGGAATCGCGCCGCCGCGGCCGGGAAGCCGGGCGCCGCGTCGATCCCTTCCTGCGGGATGCCGGTCTTCTCCTTGATGAAGCTGTTCAGCTTCGAGAAATACACCGGCTTAACCAACGACGTGAACTCGTCCTTATATTGCAAAGCTTCGTCGAGCCGAACCGCGCCGATTTCGATGACTTCCATCGGCAGGTCGCTCGCGAACTTCCGCCCGTTGAATTCGATGTCGAGGATGATGTAATCCATGCGGGTGCCTCCGATTCTCTTTGCCCTTGTTCCTGCGTAACCCCTATATTGTATCAGAAAATCGACGGTTTTAGGGGATTAATGGTAGGGTTCGCAAAAAGACGGAAAACCAACCGCGCCGCTCGTTACTCCGCGGCATCCCGCAGGACGGCGTATCCGTACGCCGGCACGGTCAGGCGCCCGGCGACGAGCGCGGCGCCGGAAGCGGCGAAGGCCGTCGTCCAGCGGCCGCCCTCGAGCTCCGGAAGCGGGAACGCCGCTTCCGCTTCGCCGCGGTTCAACGCGACGACGAACCGCTCGTCCGCATCGGCGCGCTCGTAGAGCACGCGCCCGTCGCCCGGTTCCGCGAGCAGGAACCGGATCGAGCCCGCGCGCAGCGCCGCGTGCGCGCGCCGAAGCCCGATCGCGTTCCGGTAGAACGCGAACAGCTCTCGATCCTGCGCCGCGGGATCCCAGACCATGCACCGTCGGCAGTCGGGATCGCCCTCGCCGACCATGCCGACCTCGTCGCCGTAATAGATGCACGGCGCGCCGAGGAAGGTAAGCTGGAACAGCACGGCCAGCTTCAGCTTGCGCGCGTCCTCGCCGCAAATCGTCAGCAGGCGAGGGGTGTCGTGCGAATCGAGCAGGTTGAACATCGCCTCGTTCACCTGCCGCGGGTACGACGCGAGTTGCCGCTGGATCGCGTCCGCGAAGCCGCGCGCGTCCAGCTTCTCCCTGGCGACGAAGTCGAGCACGGTGCCCGTGAACGGATATTTCATCGTCGCGTCGAACTGATCGCCCTGCAGCCACATCATCGCGTCGTGGAACATCTCGCCGAGAATGTAGCAGTCCGGCTTGGCGCCTTTCACGACCTCCCGGAAGCGCCGCCAGAACGCATGGTCGACCTCGTTCGCGACGTCGAGCCGCCAGCCGTCGATGCCGACTTCCTCGATCCAGTACCGCGCTACGCCGAGAAGATATTCCTGCACCTCGGGGTTCGCCGTGTTCAGCTTCGGCATGTGCTGTTCGAAGGCGAACGCGTCGTACGTCGGCACGCCGTCGATCCGCTCCAGCGGGAATTGCCGCACATGGAACCAATCGGCGTACTTCGAGTCGGCGCCCTTCTCCACGACGTCGAGGAACGGCGCGAACGTACCCCCGGCGTGGTTGAAGACGGCGTCGAGCATGACGCGGATGCCGCGGGCATGGCAGGCGTCCACGACCCTCTTCAACAAATCGTTGTCGCCGAAGTGGCGGTCCACCCGCAGATAATCCTCGGTGTCGTATTTGTGATTCGTGCGCGCTTGGAACAGCGGCGTGAAGTAAATCGCGTTCACGCCGAGCTCCGTCAGGTGATCCAGATGGTCCATCACGCCTTGCAAATCGCCGCCGAAGTAGTTGTACCATTCCGGCTTCTCGCCCCACGGGAGTACGTCGTCGGGATCGTTCGACGGATCCCCGTTCGCGAACCGCTCCGGGAAGATTTGATAAAACACGGCATCCTTCACCCAAGCCGGCGGGCGGAACAGCTCCGAGCGGTGCAGGAACGGAAATTCGAACAGGCCGAAGTGCTCGTCGGGGGCCGCGGGGGAGAACCCCTTTTCCGAAAACCACCACGTCTCGCCGTCCGCGTCCGTCAGCGCGAACGCGTACGCGAGCCTCCGGTACTCCGGCTGCACGTCGATCTCCCAATAGTCGAACAGCTCGTCCGAATACGCGAGGCGCATCGGCGCCGACCGCATCGCTTCGAACGGCTGGAACTTGTCCCCGTACTTCGTCTCGACGCTCGCCGCGTCGCCGCGCTTCGCGCGCAGCCGCAGCACGACCGTCTTCTCGTCGTACGCGAACGACCAATTCAGCTTCGGGCGATGGTACACCGCTTCCTTCAACATCAATAACGCCTCCTTATCGTGTCGGGCAACGCCGGACGCGCGAATCGCGCGAAGAACGCGAAAAACGCGACAAAGCACAACCGAAGCCGCATGAACGACGACGAGGTTGTACCTTCCCGCGAAAGGTAGCATTGCCTTCAAATTGCTTTCATCATAGCACAACCGCATGGTAAGATATAGTCACTTATAAGGAGGCGCTGGAACTCATGGATTTGTTACAGGTGATCGAGAACAACAAGATCGTAGCTATCTTCAGAGGGGTGTCGGGCGAAGGCGCGGATCGGGGAGCGGAGGCGCTCATCCGCGGGGGCATTAAGGTGCTGGAAGTGACGATGAACACGGAAGGAGCGATGACGTCCCTCGCGAACTGGCGGAAGAAGTACGAGGGCGAAGCGTTCCTCGGCGCGGGCACGGTATTGGATCTGGAGATGGCGAAAGAAGCGGTCGCGTCGGGCGCGCAGTTCCTCATCTCGCCGAACCTCGACGAAGACGTCGTTCGATACGGCATCGAGCAAGGCGTCGACGTATTCCCGGGCGTCATGACGCCGACGGAAATCGTACGCGCGTGGAAGGCCGGCGCGAGAGCGGTCAAGCTGTTTCCGATGGCGACGCTCGGCATTCAATATTTGAAAGATATTCGCGCGCCGCTCGACCGAATTCCGATGATCGTGACAGGCGGCGTCAACCTCGCCAACATCGCGGACTTCGTGAAGGCGGGCGTGGCGGGCGTCGGTCTCGGCAGCAATCTGGTGGACAAGAAGCTGGTGTCCGAGGGCAAATTCGACGAGCTGGAAGCGAACGCGCGCAAGTACGTGGATGCGGTCGCGGCGGCGATGCGCTAATCTTCGCAAAAAGCATAGAGAAAGCCGCTCAAGCGAGGGAACGGTTCCCTGCGCTTGAACGGCTTTTTTTGCTGTGCCGTTTCGTCGATTAAGAACGGACGAACAAGATGCCGAGCGGCGGACGGCGGGTCGAGATGATGCGGGCGACTTGGTTGTCGTTCAACCGGCGCCCGACGACGATCAGGGACGACGCCTGGTCGTTGAAGTCGCCGAGGTCGTTGACGACCGTGTTGCCGCGGTAGACGCGAGTCGCGCCGCGGAAGTTGTTGTCCGCGAACAGGATCATCGTCACGTCGTTGCTGTTCACGACGTTGCGGAGCCGGAAGCTCGACAATTGGTCGTTGAACCGGAACGCGTCGAAATCCCGGATCGCGATCCCCCCGCGCCGGAACACGATACGGCGGCCATTCAAGTTGTTGTCTGCGTGCAAAGAAAGTCTTACATCAATGTTTGCCAAAGTGGAATATCTCCCCTTTCGTTGCGAGATAGTGCATTGTATGTAAGTTTGCTAGGTTGGTATAGACGCATCGCGCGGTGTATCCGGCTATCTTTGCTCTTGCGGCGCCCGCCTCGGTCTGCTATGATGTTCTTCCGCTAGTTTCCAATTGGGGGGTGTTGCATGCTCTTCGCTACGCTGTTTCGGAAGTCGTATCGCGTCAATTTGCAATACCGGGCCGCCCACGCGGTGCGTTCGGTCACCAGTCTCATCTTCGGTTACGTCTACATCTCGATCTGGATCGGCCTCGGCGCCGACCACTCGCTCGGGGAATACGGCACGGAAGGCATGATCGCTTACATCGCGGCCAACCAGTCGATCCTCGTCCTCACCTTGTTTCTAACCTACGGTCTCGGCATCGAGACGCTCGTCCGCTCCGGCAACATCTCGCTCGAACTCATTCGTCCCGTCCACCTGTTCCCGCAGCTCGCCGCGAGGGAGTGGGGCAAGATCGGCTACAACTTCGTTTATCGCGCGCTGCCGATTTACGCCTTCTTCGCCGTCGTCTTTTCGATTCCGCTGCCGGAGCGACCGGCCACGTACGCGTATGCCGCCGCATCGCTGCTGATGGCGAGCTACATCAGCATCTGCGTCAACTATTTGATCGGGGCGATGTCGTTGTGGACGGGGGAGGCGCGGTTTTTGTATTGGCTGCATTACGCCGTCGCGATGGTCATCTCCGGATTTTTCATTCCGATCGAATGGCTGCCCGGCCCGTTGCAAGCGGTTGCGGCATGGACGCCGTATCCGTATATCCAATACGCGCCGGTGACGATCTGGCTTGAGACGCACGACGCGCCGGCCGCGGCGTTGGCGACGGCGTTCGGCTGGTGCGCCGCGTTCACGGCGCTCTCTTACGGAGTTACGGCATGGATGCGGCGGAAGGTGGAGGTGCAGGGCGGATGAGCGGATTGTCGCTGTACGTCAAGCTATTGCGCGCCAGCGTCCGAAGCCGGATGCAATACCGGTTCAACTTCGTGTTCACGTCGCTCGTCGCGGCGCTCATCTCGGTCGCGGACTTTCTGATGGTCGCGGTCGTGCTGCTGCGGTTCGATCACGTGAAGCAGTGGAACGTGTACGAGATCGGGTATTTGTACGCGGTCATCATTTTGGCTAAGATGCTGTACCGAACGTTCACCTCGGACGTGCATCATATCGAAAAGTATCTCGTCACAGGCGACCTCGACCAGCTCATGGTCCGCCCCGTCCCCGTGTTGTTCGGGCTCATGACGGCGAACGTCAAGCTGCTTCCCGGCGAGCTCGTGCAGGGCACAGCCGTGCTGAGCGTCTGCATCGGCGCGATGCTGCGATCCGGGCAGCTCGAGCCATGGGCGATTCCGCTGACGATCTACAGCATTCTCGTCGGCGCGGTCATCCTGTTCGCGATCGGCCTCGCGACCGCGACGGTCGGCTTCTGGACGACGCAGGTCGACGATCTGCAGTCGTTCACCGAGGACGCCGCCCGCAACGCGGGGCAGTATCCGCTGACGCTGTACCCGGATTGGCTTAAGGGCATCCTCCTCACGCTGCTGCCCGTCGGGTTCGTTAACTACTTGCCGGCGTTGTATCTATTGAAGGGAGAGCTCGGCCCGTGGGTGTTCGCGGCGACGGGGGGCGTCGCGGTTCTCGCGATGTGGCTGGCGCTGCGGTTTTGGCGGTTCGGCATTCGCCGGTACCAGAGTACGGGACATTAGGAACGTTTTCGGAAAATGAAGGGAGACTCGCATCGCATGGTCATGATCGCAGCGGAAGGGCTCGGCAAGACGTTCCGCCGGCCCGTCGTGAAGGAAGGGGCGTTCGCCGGCGTACGGTCGCTGTTCGCCAGGCAGTACAAAGAGACGGCCGCAGTGGCGGACGTCAGCTTTACGATCGAGCGGGGGGAATTCGTCGGGTACATCGGGCCCAACGGCGCCGGCAAGTCGACGACGATCAAGATGCTGACGGGCATCCTCCACCCGACGGCAGGGGAGGTGCGAGTCGCGGGGCGGTCGCCGCAGCGGGAGCGCCGGCACGTGGCCGGGCGAATCGGCGTCGTGTTCGGGCAGCGCAGCCAGCTGTGGTGGGACTTGCCCGTCCGCGACTCGTACGACGTGCTTGCGGCGATGTACAAGGTCGAGCCGGACGTCAAGCGGAAGCGGCTCGCCGAGCTGACGGAGCTGCTGCGGCTGGACGAAGTGATGGACTTGCCGGTGCGCAAGTGCTCGCTCGGACAGCGGATGCGGGCCGACCTCGCCGCCGCGCTGCTGCACGATCCGGACGTGTTGTTTCTCGACGAGCCGACGATCGGACTCGACGCGTTCGCGAAGCGAAGCATTCGGGAATTCCTGCGGTCGCTGAACCGGGAGTTCGGGAAGACGATCCTGCTGACGACGCACGACATGGACGACATCGAGACGTTGTGCAGCCGGGTCATGGTGCTGAATGGGGGGGCGCTGGCGTATGACGGATCGCTCGAGGAGCTGCGGGAACGGATCGGCCTGCCGAGCCGCATGACGCTGACGTTCGCGGGGGACGTCGACGCGGCCGCCTGCGCCGCGGCGTTCGGCGACGAGGTCGCGGTCGAGCGCGCGGACGGACCGCGCGTCGCGCTGGCGTTCCAACGCGAGCGCATCCGGCCGAAGCGCGTGCTGGACGCGGCTTCGGCGCTCGGGGACATCGTCGATATTCATATGGAGGAGCCGGAATTCGAGGACGTGATCCGGCGCATCTACAGCGGGGCGACGAACGACCGATAGCCGTCCAGGAACACGTCGACGGCGAAGTACAAGAACAGCGCCGCCGAGACGATCGAGATCGCGCGCACGAACGTCGGTCCGAGCCGCTTGCCGCTCGTCGAAGCGAGCAGCGCCATGCCGAGCGACCATAGGATCGACGCCGAGAAGAAGCCGGCTAGGAATGACGCGAGGGCGAGCGCGCCTTGGACGGGCGATTTCGCCACGACGCTGCCGCCGACGGTCGCGAACCATAGAATGGCGGTCGGCGACGCGATGGCGAGGCCCCAGCCCCAGAGGAACGAGCGCAGCGAGGAGCGGCGCGGGGCGGCTTGGCCGTTCGCGGCCGCGTCGCCTGCGTCCATCGACTTCGGCCGCATCGCGGCGCGGATCATCAGGGCGGCGAAGTACAGCAGCATGATCGTGCCGCCGACCCAGAGCGCCCAGCGCACCTCCGGGATGCCGAGCAGCAGCGCGACGCCGGTCGTGGCGAGCACGGCGTACGTCAGGTCGCCGAACGAGGAGCCGACGCCGATCAGGAACGACGGCCAGAAGCCGCGCTGAACGCCCTCGCGCACGATCGCTACGTTGACCATGCCAAGGTCGAGGCAGAGGCTTAAGGACAGGGCGAAGCCGGAAAAAAATAAGTGCCAGAGCATAAGTTGATTTTCACGGGCCTTTCATGACAGAATGGACTCATTATACATGCGGCGACGGAAGGGGACAATCGAAAAAAGATGGCGGACGCGTGGAAGAAATTAATGCTGCACAAGGCGAAACGCCCGCTGGCGCTGAATGTGCCGGGCGGCGATTACGAGAAGCTGCTGGGAAGCTTGCCGGAGGGTTCGGTCGTGGAAACCGAGCCGACCGGGGAGAACGGAGCGTACGACTTCGTCCACCTGTTCGTGACGAGCGTCGCGGAGCTCGAGGAGAAGGGGCCGCTCGCGCTCGCCGCGATTCAACACGACGGGGTGCTTTGGTTTTCGTATCCGAAGAAGACGTCGAAGATCAAGACCGACATCAACCGCGACGCCGGCTGGAAGATCGTGCGCGCCGCGGGCTACGAAGCCGTGACGCAGGTCGCGATCGACGAGACGTGGTCGGCGCTGCGCTTCCGGCCGGCGTCCGCGATCCCGACGCTCACCCGCAGCTTCACGAACGATTAAATTATTTGCGCCGCCCGTATCTTTTCGGGCGGCGTTTTCGTTACTATAAGCGTAACAGCAACTTTAAGGAGGGCCCTCCGATGATGCACGCTCTTGGCGCCGAAGAGACATCGTCGACCGGCGCCGCCGACGCGTTCGACCGCGCGGCCGCGCCGCTATTGCCGTCGCTGCAAGCTTATTGCCGTTCCGTCGCCCGGAATCGCTGGGATGCGGACGATCTGATGCAAGACACGTTGGAAAAGGCGTTCGCCCGGTTCGCGCGGACCGGCGACGCGCCGCTCACGAAAGCTTATTTGTACCGTATCGCATCGAATGCGTGGATCGACCGGCTGCGCCGCGCGCGGGAGAGCGTCCGTCCGGCGGAGTGGGCCGGCTGGGAAGCGCCCGCCCGCGCCGCCGCGGCCGAGGACGCCCGGGCCGACGAGGCGCTGGACGACGCCGCGCGGCGGCTCGCGGCGCTTACGCCGAAGCAGCGCACGGCGCTGCTCCTGTGCGAAGCGTTCGCGCTGCCGCTTACGGAGACGGCCGACCGGCTCGGCATGACCGTCGGCTCGGTGAAGTCGCTGCTGCACCGGGCGCGCGCGCGTCTTGGCCGCTCCGCCGACGCGGAAACGCCGCCGCCCGCTGCCGACGCCGCGGCGGTCGACGCGTACATCGACGCGCTGCGCCGCGGTTCGATCGACGCGGTCGTCGCGCTCGGCGCTTCGGCGGAGGCCGGCGCGGGGCCGTCCGCGTCGTCGCGGCCCGACGGCGGGCGCTTCGCCCGCTCGTCCGCTGGCGCGCTGCGTCCGCCCAGCGGCTTCGGGCCGCGCTCGACGACTCGCGCCGAGCGGACCGGCCGCCGCTCGGCCTTCGCCGGCGGGCGAGTCGTCGGCTTCGCCGCGACGAGCGACGGCGCCTGTGCCGCTGTGGCTCGTCCGGGCGACGCGCCGGTGCGCGTCCTGGCGTTCCGCGCGGGAGATGCGATAGCGGTTTGATTCCATTTTCTCGAAGGAGTTGACCGCCGTTATGGCTGCATATGTACCGATCGTCGTGGAACAGACGAATCGCGGAGAGCGTTCGTACGATATTTACTCGCGGCTGCTGAGGGATCGAATCGTATTTCTCGGCACCGAGGTGGACGACGTCTCCGCCAACGCCATCGTGGCGCAGCTGCTGTTCCTCGCCGCGGAGGATTCGGAGAAGGATATTCACCTGTATATTAATTCGCCGGGGGGCAGCGTCTCGGCCGGGCTGGCGGTGCTCGATACGATGCGCCATATCAAGCCGGACGTCTCGACGATCTGCATCGGCATGGCCGCCTCGTTCGGCGCGATGCTGCTGCTCGCCGGAACGAAGGGCAAGCGCTTCGCGCTGCCGCACGCCGAGGTGATGCTGCATCAGCCGCTTGGCGGGGCGCGGGGGCAGGCGTCGGACATCAAGATCCACGCCGAGCACATCCTGCGGACGCGGGAGCGGTTGAACGCGATGATCGCCGAAGCGACCGGCCAGCCGATCGAGCGAATCGAGAAGGATACCGATCGCGACTTCTACATGAGCGCCGAGGAAGCGCTCGAATACGGGATTATCGACAAGGTGCTGCGCCCGTAGCGCTCTTGTCGATAGGTACGCCGCGCGCCACGGGGGTTATCGCCCCTGCGGCGTTTTTTTGTGCGCGGGCGAGGGTAGGTCCGGGTTCGGGCCTGGCCGGGTCGGGTGGGGTTCGGGCCTGGCCGACTCGAGTCGAGTCGAGTTCCCTTCGCGGACTCCTTCTCCTCGTCTTCCCTTCGCTCAGCTGCGCAGAGGCGGTATGGCTATGACTGGCTGACTCAAGGGAACACGAGTACAAGGGGCGTGGGGAGCGAAGACAGCTGCGGCGGCCCCTGATAGAATCTGTTACCGCGGCAGTCTTTCGTGTCCTCGTGTTCGCTTTCACTCAGCTGCGCAGAGGCGGCATGGCTATGACTGGCTGACTCAAGGGAACACGAGTACAAGGGACGTGGGGAGCGAAGGCAGCTGCGACGGTCCCGGCCGACACTGAAGTACCTAAACCTCGCTAATCACCCAGCGGCTTTCACCCATTTGGTGGTGCGCCCGGGAAGTAACAAGTGTCTGGAGGTCGGCGGGGGAGGAGTGGTTGCTGCATGACGGTGCGAAATGTGCTGCATTGTGGTGCGGAAAATGCTGCATGGCGGTGCATTCGGGTCGGGGGCTAGTGTATGGCGGTCGGCGGGGACGGGGGGATTGCTGCGGTCGGAGTGGGAACTGCCCCTCCGGGGCGAAATGGTACGGTCTGCGACGATGTTGTCCGCTGTTCTCCTTGGGGCAGCTGTGCGATAATAGGCCCAGAGAAGAGGAGGAAGAGATCACAATGCCGATTATGTACGATGAAACGCAACGATTGTTCCACCTGCAATCGAAAGATTCCAGCTACATTTTCCGGATCGCGAAGGAAGCGTATCCGTCGCACGTGTATTGGGGCCCGAAGCTCGACGCGGCGCGGTTCCGCGGGCGGGTCGAGGCGACGGAGCGCTGCTCGTTCCACCCGAACTTCATCGCCGAAGACCGCACGTTCGCGTTCGACACGCTGCCGCAGGAGTACCCGTCGTACGGGACGGGCGATTATCGCGAGCCCGCCGTGCACGTCGCGTTCCCGAACGGAACGACGGTAACGGATCTGCGCTACGAGTCGCACGCGATTACGGCGGGGAAGCCGGCGCTGCCGGGGCTGCCCGCGACGTACGTCGAAGACGACGCCGAGGCGGAGACGCTCGAGCTCCGGCTGCGCGACGCGGTGTCCGGCCTCGTCGTCGTCCTGCAATACAGCGTCTTCGCCGGCTTCGACGCGATCGCGCGCTCGGCCCGCTTCGAGAACGAGGGCGCGGCGCCTGTCGTGCTGCAGCGGGCGCTCAGCGCGAGCGTCGACTTCGCGTCGGACGACTTCGACGTCCTGCAGCTGTCGGGCGCGTGGACGCGGGAGCGCTACCCGCACCGTCGCCCGCTTGCGCCGGGCATTTTGCGCGTCGACAGCAAGCGGGGCTCGAGCAGCCACCAGCAAAACCCGTTCCTCGCCCTGCTCGCGAAGGACGCGACCGAGCGCCGCGGCGAGGTGTACGGCTTCAGCCTCGTCTACAGCGGCAGCTTCGTCGCGCAGGCCGAGGCGGAGCAGTTCGGCACGTCGCGCGTCGGCATCGGCATTCAGCCGTTCGATTTCAGCTGGAAGCTCGAGCCCGGCGAGACGTTCCAGACGCCGGAGGCGGTGCTCGTCCGCTCCTCGGAAGGTCTCGGCGGCATGTCGCGCACGTACCATAAGTTGTATCGTACGCGGCTGTGCCGCGGCATTTTCCGGGACAAGGCTCGTCCGATCCTCGTGAACAACTGGGAAGCGACGTACTTCGACTTCAACGCCGAGAAGATCAAGCGCATCGCCGCGGCCGGCCAAGAGCTCGGCATCGAGCTGTTCGTGCTCGACGACGGCTGGTTCGGCCGCCGAGACAGCGACAACAGCTCGCTCGGCGACTGGGTGCCGGACAAGCGGAAGCTGCCCGAAGGGCTGGACGCGCTCGCGCGCGACATTACGGCGACGGGCATGGAATTCGGCCTCTGGTTCGAGCCGGAGATGGTGTCGCCGGACAGCGATCTGTACCGCGCGCATCCGGACTGGTGCTTGCACGTGCCGGACCGGAGCCGCACGATGGGACGGCAGCAGCTCATTCTCGACCTGTCGCGCCGGGACGTGTGCGACTACATCGTCGAGTCGGTGAGCGCGATTCTCGAATCGGCGCCGATCACGTACGTGAAGTGGGACATGAACCGCAACATGACGGAGATCGGCTCGGCGCTGCTGCCGCCGGACCGCCAGCGCGAGACGGCGCATCGGTACATGCTCGGCTTGTACGACGCGCTCGAGCGCATCACGTCGCGGTTCCCGCACATTCTGTTCGAGAGCTGCTCCGGCGGCGGCGGACGGTTCGATCCCGGGATGCTGTATTACATGCCGCAGACGTGGACGAGCGACGACACGGACGCGGTCGAGCGGTTGAAAATCCAATACGGCACGAGCATCGTCTATCCGGCGAGCGCGATGGGCGCGCACGTCTCCGCGGTGCCGAACCATCAAGTGCATCGTTCGACGCCGATCGAGATGAGAGGCCACGTGGCGATGTCCGGCAACTTCGGCTACGAGCTCGATCTGACGAAGTTCTCGGAAGACGAGAAGGACGCCGTGCGCGGGCAAGTCGCCCAGTACAAGGCGCTGCGGGAACTCATTCAATTCGGCGACTTCTACCGATTGAAGAGCCCGTTCGAAGGGAACGAGACGGCGTGGATGTTCGTCTCGAGCGACCGGAACGAAGCGTTCGCGGCGTTCTTCCGCGTGTTGGCCGCGCCGAACGCGCCGCTCCGCCGGCTGACGCTGCAAGGGCTCGACCCGCGCAAGGCGTACCGGCTCGAGGAGACGGGCGAGACGTTCGGCGGGGACGAGCTGATGCATTTCGGCTTGCCGGTGACGGGGCTGCGCGGCGACTTCCAGAGCAAGCTGTTCGTGTTCAAAGCCGTGGAGTAAGCAAGCGGTTCTAACGAAAAAGGTCCTCCGGTCCGAGCGTACTCGGACAAGAGGACCTTTTTCGATCGCAAGAGCCGCCGCTCTCTATCCGACTCCCAAAGCGCGAACCGGTTCGGCGCGCCGCCGCCGCACGAGAATGCGCGAGACGCGCAGGTTCTCGGTTTCCTCGACGACGAATTCGTATTCGCCTACGATGACCTTCTGGTGGATGCGCGGCGGGCTCTCCACGTTGGCGTACATCCAGCCGCCGATCGTGTCGTAGACGTCGGTGTCGATCGCCAAGGCGAAGTAATCGTTCACGTCTTCGATCAATAGCAGCCCGTCGATGGAGAACGTGTCGGGGTCCCTCTTTTCGATCGAGGCGCGTTCCTCGTCGAATTCGTCGTGCACTTCGCCGACGAGCTCCTCGATAATGTCCTCGAACGTGACGAGACCGGCGGTGCCGCCGTATTCGTCGATGAGGAGCGCCATATACGATCGCTTGCGCTGCAGCACCTTCATCAGCTGCGAGATCGGCATCGATTCCGGCACCTTCATGATCGGCCGAAGGAACGGTCGAAGGTCGGTCGCGCCGGACGTGTCGAGCAAATCCTTGATATGCACCATGCCGATGACGTTGTCCTTCTCCTCCACGCAAACCGGATACCGGGTATGCTTCTCCTCGACGACGATGCGCATGTTTTCCTGGAACGGACGGTCGGCGTACAGGCACACCATCTCGGTGCGAGGAATCATGATCTCGCGCGCGGTCGTATCCGCGAAGTCGAAGACGTTATGGAAGAGCGCCAGTTCGGTATTGTCGATATGTCCGCTCTTGTTGCTCTCCTTCACGAGAATGCGGATTTCGTCTTCGGTATGGGCCGTCTCGCTTTCGCTCGCGGGCTCCGTGCCGAGCAGCCGCAGCAGTCGGTTGGCCAGGCCGTTCAGCAGCCAGATGAACGGGTACATGACGCGATAAAACAGGTGAAGCGGCAGCGCCGTGACGAGCGTGACGCCTTCGGATTTGCGGATCGCGAGGGATTTCGGCATCAGCTCGCCGAGTACGATATGGAGGACTGTGATGAGGGAGAAGGCGATGGCGAATGCGAGCGGATGCAGCAGCGGATCGGGGATGCGGCCGGCGAAGGTCGTCTCCAGCCAGTTGGCGATCGTCGGCTCGCCGATCCACCCGAGGCCGAGCGAGGCGAGGGTGATGCCGAGCTGACACGCGGAGAGGTAGGCGTCCAGGTTCGAGGTTAACCGCCTCGCGATCCCGGCGCGTCGATGGCCTTGCTGTACGAGCGTGTCGATGCGGGAGCCGCGCACCTTGACGATCGCGAACTCCGCGGCTACGAAGAAGCCGTTCACAAACACTAAAATCGCAACCAGCGTCAAACCGAGCCATAGCGGTAAGGGTGAAGGGTCCACTCGCGTTTCCGCCCGCGCGTCGCATGTTCCCGTCCCGCGCGGACGGATCCACCTCCTCTAAGATAGTTACTATTCAGCCTATTCGATCCATTGTCGTCCTATGTGCCGGAATCGGCGAGATTACCGCGCCATTTTCCCATAACAGTATTCGATAATGTCGCTTCTGCGGACGATGCCGATGAATACGTCCATGTCGTCGACGACGGGGACGAAGTTCTGCGTCACGGCGAGCTTGATCAGATCCTCCATGACGGCATCGATCTTGACGGGTACGACGTTGCGCCGCTGAGGGACGCTCCGCAGCGCCACGCGGTGGGTATCGGTAAACTTCAGCTCGGGTTCGTTCTTCATCTTGAACAGCAGATCGCCTTCGGTAATCGTGCCGGCGTACTTGCCCTGTTCGTCGACGAGCGGAACGGCGGTATAACCGTGCCGGTCCATCCGCTCTAACGCTTGTCGCATCGTGTGGGAAGGCGTAAGCGTAATGACTTCGGTTTTCGGCAATATGAAAAATGCTACGTTCATAAGTAAGTCGTCCTCCCGTTCGATTCGCCTCTATTGTACCATAACGTGCGAACGCGGCCGAATGCGGTATAATAGGAGAAGCGAAAAAGGAGGGCGACTCGTGAACATAGTCTTGATTGCGGGCAGCAACCGGCCGGACGCGACCAGCGCGAAGCTCGCCGCCTGCGTCGGCAAGCGGCTGCAGGGGCTCGGCGCGTCCGTGGAGCTGTTCGAGTTGTATCGGAGGCCGATTCCTTTCTACGAGCCCGATTACATCCCGGGCGGGACGGCCGCCGACGCGAACCTGGCGGAGCTGCTTCGCCTCGCGGAAGGCGCCGACGCCTTCGGGTTCAGCACGCCGGAATATCACGGCGGGCCGACCGGTCTCATGAAGAACGCGATCGATTGGCTGGAGAAGCGGCATGTGTCCGGCAAGGCGGCGCTTGCGATGGCGACGGCGGGCGGCGCGGTGGCGGTGTCCACGCTGCAGCAGCTCCAGACGGCCGTTCGATACGTGCACGGCATCAATTGCCCGGAGTGGATTTCGCTCGGGGGGCAGCTGCGGGCGTTCGCGGACGGCGAACCGACGCATCCGGACGCGGCGAAGCGCATCGATCACGTAGCACGATATTTTTACGATTTCGCGAAAAAACAGGCAGGTGTCCAATGAACAACCTATACTTACTATGCGGCGCCGTCGTCTTGATCGCGCTGATCGGCTTTCTCGCCACGATGTGGATCGGGGGGTCGAAGGAAAACAAAGAAGGCAATCCGCAGTACGATAAAAATTCGGTGCCGAACTGGATTCGACTGTCCGTCATCTATACGGTGACGACGGTCGTCGCGCTCGGCGCGTTGATTTGGTACGTGCGAAGCTGATCGGGCGCCGGCCCTTGACAACGGGCCGGCGTCCGGATACGATGGGAATATCCTACATAGGGAGAGATTTTGATGTCTGCAGGGGTTCTTAACTGAGCAATTGAATAGAGGCGTTACGGGAAGGATTTCGGTACGAAGACTCTGTCGATCCGGCGGAGCCTTGTTTGCGTACGCTCCTTGACACCGTTCCCTCGATCAGTTAAGAACACGCGGAACGACATCTTACGCCGCCGGCGTACTCCATCGGCCTAAACCCGCGCTGTGTTTCAGCGCGGTTTTTTTATGGTCCGGATCGATCGGAGTGCCCTCGTCGATAGGCAAAGCTGCGTCGTGTTTTTTGACGCCGGCTTTGCCTTTTTGTTTTTCACCATTTTCCCTATGAGGAGCGATTACGAATGAACGAACGTACGATGGCGCGATTGGAATATACGCAAGTGGTCGAACGATTGACGGAATACGCGGTTACGTATTTGGGGAAGGCGCTCGCCGAGAAGCTGCAGCCGATGACGGAGCTCGGAGCGGTGCGGTCGCTGCTGGCGGAGACGGCCGAAGCGAGCGAGCTGCTGAAGCTGGGCGCGAGCGTGCCGCTGCCGTCCCTTGAAGGGATGGAGACCGTGTTCCAGCTGATCGGTACGGGGTACGTGTTCGCGGAGGCGGATTTCGGCGCCATCCTCACGTTCCTAACTGGCTGCGGGCAGCTGCGCCGGTACATGGACGGCAAGAAGCAGCAGGCCCCGCGCGTCACGTCGTACGCGAACTCCCTCTACGACTTGGCGGAGGTGCGCCGGGAGATCGACCGCTGCATCCGCCACGGTCGGGTGGACGACGCCGCGAGCGGAGAGCTCGCGAAGATCCGCAAGCAGATCCTGATCGCGGAGGATCGGATGAAGAAGCGGCTCGACGCCCTGATGACGAAGCATAAGAGCATTCTTCAAGAGGCGATCGTCGCGAAGCGCGGCAACCGGTACGTGCTGCCGGTGAAGAAGGAGCACCGCCGGCTCGTGCAGGGCGCGGTGCTCGACGAGTCCGCGAGCGGGCAGACGGTGTACATCGAGCCCGCGGAGCTGGCGGCGCTGCAATACGAGCTCGGCGACCTGCGGGCGGAGGAAGCTCGCGAGGAGACGAAGGTGCTCGCGTTGCTGACCGGCCTCGTCGAGGATCATGAGACGGAGCTGCGGCTGAACGCCGAGACGGTCGGCGCGTACGACTTCCTGTTCGCGAAGGCGAAGTACGCCCGGGCGATCGACGGCGTCTGGGTCGAGGCGAACGACGCCGGCGTCGTCGACGTCCGCGGCGCGCGCCATCCGCTGCTCGGCGGCGGCATGGTGCCGCTCGACTTCTCGATCGGGCAGACGTACCGAGCCTTGATCATTACAGGACCGAATACGGGAGGCAAGACGGTCGCGCTGAAGACGATCGGGCTGCTGACGCTGATGGTCCAGTCCGGATTGCTCGTCCCGGTCGCGCCGGGCAGCGCGTTCGCGGTGTTCCGCCGCTTCTCGGCCGACATCGGCGACGGGCAGTCGCTCGAGCAATCGCTCAGCACGTTCTCCGCGCATGTGAAGATGCTCGTCGAGACGCTGCGAACGGCGAACGGCTCTACGCTCGTGCTCATCGACGAGATGGCGTCCGGCACCGACCCCGGCGAAGGCGTCGGCCTCTCCATCGCGGTGCTCGAGGAGCTGTACCGCAAGGGGGCGACGGTCGTAGCGACGACGCATTTCAACGAAATCAAGCGGTTCGCGGCGGCCGCGCCGGGCTTCGAGAACGCGCGCATGGAGTTCGATACCGAGACGCTGGAGCCGCTGTACCGGCTCCGCATCGGCGAAGCGGGACACAGCTACGCGTTCGCGATCGCGAGCAAGCTCGGCATGCCGGCGCAGGTGCTCGTCCGCTCGCGGGAGCTGACGGAAGGCGCTCGCCGTCGCGGCGAGGACGGGTCCGCCGCCTTCGAGGGCGCGATCGACCTGCCGGCGTTCGTGCCGGGCAAGGCGGCGGAGCCGTTGCCTCGTCCCGCCGCTTCCGACGAGACGGAAGCGGAGTTCGACGTCGGCGACTGCGTCTACATTCCGTCGCTGGACAAATACGGCATCGTCTATGCGGCGGCGGACAAGGTCGGGGACGTCGGCGTCCTGGTGCAGAAGGAGAGGCTGAAGCTGAACCGCAAGCGGCTTAAGCTGCACATCTCGAAGACGGAGCTGTACCCGGATGATTACGACTTCGATATCGTGTTCGACACGAAGGAGAATCGGAAGAAGAAGAAGCTCATGAGCAAGCGCCACGTCGAGGGGCTGACGATCGTCCGTCCGGATCCCCAATGAAATATGCTCTTGGACCGCAGGTGTGATAAAATCTTGAATTGGTGATTGAAACTTATGGCAAACTCGAAGTGGTACGTCGTATGGGTCGGGAAAACGCCCGGCGTCTATACGTCATGGAACGACTGCAAGGCGCAGGTGGACGGCGTGCCCGGCGCGAAGTACAAATCCTATCCGACCCGCGCGGAAGCGGAGAAGGCGTACGAGCAAGGCTTCCGCAAGTCGTTCGCGGCCGCGGGCGTCAAGGCGGCCGGCGCTTCCGCCGGCAAGGGCGGAGCGAAAGCCCCCGCGGGCGATTACGACCGGAACAGCATCTGCGTCGACGCGGCAAGCAGCGGAAATCCCGGCATCGTGGAGTACCAGGGCGTCGATACGGCGACGGGCGAGCGGCTGTTCCATCAGGGCCCGATCCCGAAAGGGACGAATAACTTGGGCGAGTACCTCGCGATCGTGCACGGCCTCGCCTATTTGAAGCAGCAAGGCAGCGACAAGACGATCTACAGCGACTCCCAGACGGCGATGAAGTGGGTGCGCGACAAGAAGCCCGCGACGACGCTGGTCCGGGACGCCTCGACCGAGGACATCTGGCGCCGGGTCGACCGGGCGACGGCATGGCTGCAGTCGAATTCGTATTCCAACAAGATCGTGAAGTGGAATACGGAGGCATGGGGGGAAGTAAAAGCGGATTTCGGGAGAAAATGAGAATAGAGAAGCGGAGGGAGAACCGCACGTGGAAAATATGGAGAGCAAACGATACCGCTTGATCGCGATCGACGTCGACGATACGCTCTTGACGGACGATCTCGTCGTGACGGAGGGGACGAAGCGGGCGCTGGCGACCGCAGTCGCGCAAGGCTGCGTCGTGACGCTGGCGACGGGGCGCATGTTTCCGTCGGCTGCGAAAATCGCGGCGCCGCTCGACCTGAACGTGCCGATCATTACGTACCAAGGCGCGTTGATCAAAAACCTGCTCGACGGCGAGGTGCTGTACGAGCGGCCCGTTCCGGAGGACGCCGCGCTCGAGGTCGTCGCGTTCGCGGAAGAGAAAGGGCTGCATATCCAAGCCTACGAGGACGACCGGTTGATCGCGAGGGAAGATAACGACAAGGCGAGGGCGTACTCGGCCTTGACGAATGTGCCGTACGAGGTGCAGGCCAACTTCCGGAGCATCGCGAAGCGCGGCACGGCGAAGCTGCTCATGATCGACGAGCCGGCGACTCTGGATGCGCTTATTCCCGAGCTGCGCGAGCGGCTGGGCGGACGCGCGCACGTCACGAAGTCGAAGCCGCATTATTTGGAAGTCGTGCATCCCGAAGCGACGAAGGGCCATGCGCTGCTTCATCTGGCTGCGCATTACGGCATCCCGCAGGAGGAGACGATCGCGGTCGGCGATTCGTGGAACGATCATGAGATGATCGAGGCGGCGGGACTCGGCGTCGCGATGGACAACGCCGTGGATTCGCTGAAGGCCGTCGCGAACTACGTGACGGCGAGCAACAACGACGAAGGGGTTCGCAAGGTCGTCGAGAAGTTCATTCTACGATAAGGTCGGTGTCGATATGGCAATCGGGACGAGCGTCATTATGCGGATCGAGATGGACAAGACGAAGACGGGATTCGGACAAGTGATTTCGGAAATAACGAACGCGGGCGGAGACGTCGTGGCGATCGACGTCATCCGCGCGTCCAAGGAGTCGACGATCCGAGACGTGACGATCAACGTGAGCGACGCGGAAGACGGCCGCTTGACCGAAGCGGTCGCCTCTCTTCCCGGCGTGCGGGTCGTCAACGTGTCGGACCGTACGTTCCTCGTCCATCTCGGCGGCAAAGTCGAGGTGCAGCCGAAGGTGAAAATCACGAATCGCGACGACTTGTCGCGGGTGTATACGCCCGGCGTGGCGCGCGTCTGCATGGCGATCCACGACGATCCCGGCAAGGCGCACACGCTCACCATCAAGCGCAACACGGTCGCGGTCGTCTCCGACGGCACGGCGGTGCTCGGGCTCGGCGACATCGGACCGAAGGCGGCGATGCCGGTCATGGAAGGCAAGGCGATGTTGTTCAAGCAGCTGGCCGGCGTCGACGCGTTCCCGATCTGCCTCGACACGAAGGATACCGAAGAGATCATCCGGACGATCAAGGCGATCGCGCCCGGCTTCGGGGGCATTAACCTGGAGGATATCGCGTCGCCCCGGTGCTTCGAGATCGAGGAGCGGCTGAAGGCGGAGCTCGATATTCCCGTGTTCCACGACGACCAGCACGGCACCGCCGTCGTTATGCTTGCGGGGCTGTTGAACGCGCTGCGGCTCGTGGACAAACCGATGGAGCGAGTGAAGGCGGTGCTCGTCGGCTGCGGCGCGGCGGGGACGGCGTGCTCGAAGATCCTCCTGTCCGCCGGCATCGGCGAGCTCGTCTGCGTCGATCGGATGGGCGCGCTCGTACCCGGCGAGACGTACGATAATCCGAACTGGAATTGGCTCGCGGAACGGACGAATCCGCGCCGGCTCCGGGGCGGCGTCTCCGACGTCATTCGCGGCGCGGACGTCTTCATCGGCGTGTCGCGCCCGAACGTCCTGACCGTCGAGGACGTTCAGTCGATGGCGAAAGATCCGATCGTCTTCGCCATGGCGAATCCCGAGCCGGAAATTTCGCCGGAGGCCGCGGAGCCGTACGTGAGGGTCATAGCGACCGGCCGCGGCGACTACCCGAATCAGATCAATAACGTCCTCTGCTTCCCGGGCATCTTCCGGGGCGCGCTCGACTGCCGAGCGACCTCGATCAACGAAGAGATGAAGCTCGCGGCCGCGCGGGCGATCGCCTCCGTCGTCTCCGACGACGAGCTCAACGAGTATTACATCATCCCGAGCACGTTCAACGACAAGGTCGTCGAACGCGTCAGCCGAGCGGTCGCCGAAGCGGCGATCCGCACGGGCGTCGCGCGGCGGATCCCGAACGACCTTCGATAAAGACACGAAAAAAACCTCGCTTTCGGCATCCGCCGAGGCGAGGTTTTTTGTCTACGTACTCATATAAGCGCGGAGCGCGTTCGTGCACTCCTCGACGCCGTCCAACCGGATGCTGAACCGCTCCTGACTGTACTGTTCACCGACGAAATGCGTCCGGATCAAGCCGGCGGCCCGCAGCGCCATCATATGATGGTGCACCGTTCCCTTGGAGAGGCCGGTGTAGGCGACGACCTCCGTGAAGCTGCGCGGCGACGGCGCCAGAAACCGCAAAATGCGAAGGCGGCTGTCGTCCGACATCGCCCGCGTGGCGCGAAGCACCATCGTCGGCGGCGCATCCGGCGCGGCGGGCGGATCGACGGGATACAAAATAATGACAAGAGAACGATAGGTGGCCGTTAAATTCAACGGGCGGAAATGCTGCCCCGGAATGAGTACGATCGTCCGTATGCGGTCGTTCGGCTCGAGCACCAAACCGCCGGTCGTCAGCTCGACCTGAGAGACCGCGTCCGGCGCGACGGCCGCTTCCTTCTCCGCGAGGCTGGCGCGGGCGAGCTCGTCCCATCCCGTCTTCGCGAGAAAGTCGTCGAAGTACAGCTCGTTCCAAGCCCGCAGCAATGTCACGGCGCGTTCGATGTCTTCTCCGAGGTCGCTCGGCAGCGAGCCCAGCGCTTGCGGAGAGAGAAGCTCGTACAGCTGGCCGGGGCTTTGACCCGAGAGCCAATCCAAGAACGAGGGCACGTCTTCCTTATTCGGGCACACGTAAGCGAGCAGGAACAACCGGTCGAACGTATCCTCCGAGCAGGCGCCGCTAGCCGCTTTCCGTTTCGGGCCGAACAGGTCGTCGGTTTCCTTCAACCAGGCGTTCCCGATATCGAGGTTGCGCGTCCACTTTCGGCGGCTGTAAATCATAAAGCTCAGCAATAGCTCGTAAACCGGCGAGTAGTCGAACTGAACGCGATACGTCATGCGGCCGCCTCCTTTAAATTTATTTCTTATCATAAACGAATCCCGCGGTTCGATCAAACTCGACATTACGCTTCCGTTCACAGAAACGCCAAATTTCTGGAGTTTGCACAGGAACATTTTGGCTATACATAACGTTTAAGTGATGGAAAAAATTAAAAGCAAAGGGGCTTGTAATTTTTTAGGCGACTCACTATAATAGGAAATCGAACCTATAGTTCGATAAATATAAAACCATAACGTCTATTTGATGATTATGGAAAAGAGAGATAAGGGGATGGAGATCTATGTTGAAAAAGTTTGCGATCGGTTTGTTTGCGCTGATGTTGGCCCTTGGGGCCGTTGCCTGCTCGAACGGCGGCGAAGAGACGCCGGCGGCCGAGACGCCTGCGGTTGAAGCGCCTGCGACGGAAGCGACGCCGGCCGAAGAAGCGGCTCCGGCGGAAGATCCGGCCGTCGAACAATTGAAAGCCGTGAACGCGATCGCGATCGCGGAAGATAAAGTCAATACATTGTTCCACCACGACGCAGCGGAAGACGGCACGCCGCTGCTCAACCCGACGACGGGCACGCCGGAAGCTGCGAAAGATCTGCTGCTCGGTTACTTCGACGCAGCGGTCGCTGACCGTATCGTCGCCCACTACGTGTCTGCGCCGGCAACGGACGCGGGCGTCGTCGTCAACGCGGACAAGTTCTTCGCCTCCTCCGTCGTCGGCGTCGCTCCGGAAGAGCTGACGATCGAAGGCAGCAAGGCGGACGGCTTCACGGTAGCAACGAAGGACGGCGTGAAGTATACGGTAACTTGGAGCCAAGAGGAAGGCCGTTACATCGTATCGAATATCGAATAAGCGATTTGCAGCAGGCGCCCTCGCGCGAATCCCGGGACCACGGGACTCGCCGGGGGCGTTCTTCGTTGGCGGAGGGTATTTTCGCGTTCGCATCCATTCCAATGCCGGATCGCTCCATGGCGCCTTCGCTCCGCCGTTCCTTTCTTCCGCCGCACCTTTCCAAGGTGATGTCTCCTGCTCAGGTAGAGCGCGGGGCGCCTAACCGGCTTGGAAGCAAAGCTTGCCCCACGCCTCGCGTAAGGAGGTTCCTTGGGCGGAGGCGTTCCAACGGAAACAGAACTCGTCGAGGTAGCTCTGAAGGTACTTCGTGCCGACGCCGTTGAACAGCCGGTTCATCCAACCGCGGGCCTCTAGTAGGCAATCCCGCAGCGGGCTATGGTGCATCCGATCGGAGTTGAGCCAATGCTTGTCCGCGCACGGATCGACGTGTTCCTCGAGGATGCGTTCCTTCCCGTGCGCGGTCGGTTCCTTATATCCGCGGACGAGACGGTCTCGAGGCACGAACCCGAGCTTCAACGCGGTCGGCTTGCCGTCTCTACCGACGGAAGCCGAGACGGACACGACGCGTTCGCAACGATAGTGCCGGTGGGGCAGAAAAATGAATATATATTTGGGCGCCAAGAAATGGAGCCCGGTATGTACAGTCCCTTGCAGCTTGAAGGCGTCCTCGACTTCTCCGATCGCTTGCCGGAATTTGCGCAGCATGCGCCACGCCGTCTTGTGCTTTACGTCGACGAGCGCGGCGAGCTGCTTCGCGTTCACGCCGTTCGTAGAGGCAAGCAGCTCGATGGCGGCGGCCCACTTGGCGAGCGGCGTGCGCGTCTTGGCCATGACGGTGCCGGCCGTCACGGACGTTTGATGGCCGCACAGGCGGCATTCGTAGAGCGGGAGCTGCCGCGTCGTGATCGTATAATACGCCCCATATCCGCAGCTCGGGCAGGAAAACCCGTTCGGCCACCGCCGCCGAAAAGAATAAGCCACCTGTTCCGCTTGGTCCATGAACGCCGCCTCCTTTTCCTCATTATACCGAACATATGTTCCAATATCAATATCAAAATTCCATCTTCTTCATCCTGAACAGGTGGAATCAACTTAGAAAGTAGGCGGGGAAAAGGTTTATCCATTGCGTTCCTGAGTAGAAGAAATCGCCTAAGAAAGGAAGCCGGGGAGGGATTTCGACGAAATTGCAGAATGTTAGTGAGGTCAACTACTTTTCCATGCAGAGGAACGTACGGATTTATGCATATTACCGACATTCGGATGTTTGCGGGTTTATCGAAGATGGAATTGGCGAAGCTGCTCGGCAAGCTGGAACGCCGTCGGCTCGCGCCCGGGGAGCTGCTGTTCGAGCAAGGGGACCCCGGAGGAAGTTTGTTTCTGATCGAGCGCGGAGCGATCGAGCTGTTTTCGGGCGCCGAGGACGCCAGACGATCGCTGGCCGTCCTGGCCGAGGGGGACAGTCTCGGGGAGATGGCGGCGCTGACCGGGGAGGCGCGAACGGCGACGGCGATCGCTTCGACGGAATGCTTCTTATATGAAATCGACCGGGATACGCTTGATCGATTAATCGAGGAGCATCCGGCGATTTCCTCGTATTTCATCCGCTTGCTGTCGGAGCGGTTGACGGCGACGAACGCGCGGCTTCAAGCGTCGAAGGAATCCCGAGCGGCTTGGATCGCGTCGGAGCTTCAAGCCATGGGGGAGGCGGAGGCTTCGTTCTTGCTCTGGTGCGCGTCCTTCCCGATCGCGACCGAGGAATTGGCGGCGTCCGTCTTCCCGACGATGGCGGAGATGGACGAGTCCCGATGGCGGACGTTTCTGCGCGTCGAGACGGTGCCGGAGGGAGGGCGACGGCGGTTCCGAGTGCGTCCGGCGTACCAAGGGGCGCTGTCCGACGCGGCGGTCGAACGAGTCGGCTTGGCGGCGAAGCGGGAGTGGATCGAGCGGGCGATGCGTCATTACGAAGCGGCGGACGATTGGATTCCGCTTTTGGCGTTATACGAGGCGGAGGGTGAAGCCTCGCGCATCGTCGACGCGATCCGCCGATGGGCGCGGGCGGGGCGGGAGTCGACCGAGGAGGAAGAGGCGGCGTTCCATGCGCTGCGGGGCGTGCCGCGTCCGACGCTGACGGCCGACGCCGAGCTTCTGACGACGTTCCTGTCGCTGTGCCGCGAGCGCGAACCGGAGCTCGGCCTCGAGCTGCTCGAGGAGGCGTTGGACCGCGGCGAGGGGCTCTCCGCCGCCGAACGCGCGTCGCTCTGCGAGCAAGGGGCGGGGCTGGCGAGAGTATTGCAGCGCCACCGGCTGGCGCTCGATTATTTGCGCCTCGCGGAAGCGGGCTCTGGGGATGCGCGGCAGGAGTACGAGCTGGCGAAGCTGCAGGCGTCTTCCCGCAAGAGCAGACTGCTCACCGAGCGGGCGAGCCGCTTCGTGAAGGCGACGCAATGGAACGCGGCGCTGACGATCGCACTCGCGATCGCCTGCATCGCGATTTCGTTCCTCCTTCCTCCGGTCGCCGGGCTGTCCCGCGAGGGGATGGGATTTATCGGCATCGGCATCGCGGCGGTGCTGCTGTGGATCGTCAATATCGTCCCCGATTACGTGGTCGCGCTCGGCATGGCGATGCTGTGGGCGACGTTCGGGCTGGTGGAGCCGGAGGTGGCGCTGTCCGGCTTCGGCTCGGAGACATGGCTCTACATGGTGTTCATCATGGCGCTCAGCGCGGTCGTGACGCGGTCGGGCATCTTGTATCGATTCTCGCTGCATGCGCTGAAGCGATTCCCTTCGAGCTATCGCGGACAGGCATGGGGCATCGTAGCCGGCGGGCTGCTGCTCAATCCGCTGATCCCTTCGTCCTCCGCGAAGGTGTCGCTCGGCGTGCCGATCGCGCGGACGATCTCGGAGTCGATGGGGTTCAAGGACCGCAGCGACGGGGCGGCCGGTCTCGGCCTGACGGCGATGACGTTCTACGGGTTCACGGCGCCCTTCGTGTTAACCGGCTCGTACACGAACGCGATGGCGTACGGACTCGTCGAGTCCGCCGCGCCGGTCGGGTGGCTCGATTGGGCGCTGTACGCGCTGCCGGCCGGCATCGTATTTACGGCGATCCTGTTCGGCGGCGTCTCGTTGTCGTTCCGCGGCGTGCGCGCGGCGAAGTCCGTCTCCGCGGACGTGCTGAACGAGCAGCTGCGGCTGCTCGGGCCGTTATCCGCGCGGGAGCGGGACGCGCTGATCGCGGTCGTCGGCGCCATCGTTCTAATGGTGCTGCAGCCGTTGCACGGGCTCGCCAATGTATGGATTTTGCTGCTGGCATTCGCCTACACGATTATCCGAGGGGCGCTCGATCGGCAGACGCTGCTGACGGGCATCGACTGGTCGTTCCTGCTCTTCCTCGGCGTGGCGTTCAGCTTCGCGGCGGCCGCCAGCCGGCTCGGCGTCGTCGACGCGTTGACGGGCGCGCTCGGCGAAGGCATGGGAGCGTTCGCGGCGTCCCCGGCGATCTTCCTCGCCGCGGTCGCGCTGTTGTCGTTCGCGGTGACGTTGGTCATCCGGGACGACCCGGCCGTCATTCTGCTCGTCGTCGCGCTGCTGCCGCTCGCGGAGCAGGCAGGGGTCCATCCGTGGGTGCTCGTGTTCGTCGTATTGTTGTCGACCGATCCGTTCTTCTTCACGTACCAGTCGCCGACGTATTTAACGGCGTATTTCAGCTCGGAGGAGGCGTCCTTCAGCCACCGGCAAGGACGCCGCGTCGGGCTGCTGTACGGGCTGACCGTACTGGCGATCGCCGTGCTGTGCGTGCCGTATTGGCGTTGGCTCGGTCTGATTTGGTAAGCGGGCCGGGTAAAAGCTGGAATGAATGGGGACGCTAACCGAGACATCTCGGCAGCATAGGAGGCTAGAAGGCGTGACCCCAACGATAATGGACGAAAAGGTCGACGCGTACAAAATCGGCGTCGGACACATGAACGAAGCGTTGCCGAACGTGGTGGAGGCGTACCACAATTTTACAGGCACTTGCTTCGCGGACGGCGCGCTCGGCGCGAAGGAAAAGCAGTTGGTCGCGCTCGGCATCTCGCTTTTCGCGAACAACGAGGTATGCACGCTGTATCACGTGCAGGAGGCGTTATCCTCCGGGGCGAAGCCGCAACAGGTGCTGGAGGCGGCGGCGGTAGCCGCGGCGGTCGGCGGAGGGCATGCGATGAGCCAGGGCGTGACCCGGGTGCAGCGCGCGCTGGAGGACTGGAGACAAACGCACTGAAAAAGAAAGGGCCGGAGCGCATCGCTCCGGCCTATTTCGTGTCTTCGCCGGCGGAGACGACCGCTTCCGGGGACGGGGCGTCCGGCGAAGGGGCGACAGGCGCCGAGGGTAGATCCTTCGCAAGCTGCGCCTCCCGTTCGAGGGAGCGGATGCGCCGGTTGAGGCGTACGATGCGGATCGTGCCGAACAGCCCGACGACGAAGCCGCCCGCGAGCGCGGAGCCGAGGATGACCAGGATCAGCGGCAGGAAGGCGCTCCCGAACACGTAGTCGACGGGAACGGATTCGACGTTGACGACCGAGAAGACGGCGATGACGAGCGCGAACAGCAGTCCGAAGATAAGCGTCCATTGTTGCTTCATGCGTTCTCCTCCTAAGGATTCACGTTGTGAAATTATAACATAGTGATTACTATATTAGGTAAAGGATTTGCGGGAGGGGAAGCGTCTTGAATCGGGTCGTTCATTTCGAATTGCTGTCGCGCGACCCCGGAGCCGCGGCTTCGTTCTATGCCGACGTCTTCGGCTGGAAGACGGTGCGCGGCGAAGGCGACTATTATCGGTTGATCACCGGCGAGGAGGGCGACGGGACGCGAGGCATTAACGGCGCGGCCGTCCGGCCGATGCTCCCGTCGCTGCCCGCGCAGACGGTGAATACGATTCACGTGAAGGATCTTCCCGCGTACGCGGAGAAGGTGCGGTCGCGCGGGGGGCGGACGCTGTCGGACGTCATTCCGCTCGCGGGAGTCGGACGGTTCCAATATTGCGCGGATCCGGACGGCACGCCGTTCGGTCTGATCGAATACGACGATTGATGCGGAAGCGGACGCGAAGGAGCATTGAGAGAATATGGCTAAGAAATTCGTCAACGCGGACGGCTCTTCGAATGTGAAGTCGTTCGCGGACTTGCGGCAATGGCAGAAGGAGCGGCGCGCGAAGAAGAAGGATTTGTCGTACCGGGTTCCGCGCGTCGAGCCGGACCTCGCGCTGCTGCATAGCAATCGTTCGGAGCCTACGGTGACGTTCGTCGGTCATTCGACGTTCCTCATACAGCTCGGGGGGCTCAATATCGTCACCGATCCGGTGTGGGCGAAGACGATGGGCTTCCAGCCGCGCCTGTCGGCGCCGGGAATCGCTATCGAGGCGCTGCCGCCGATCGACGTCGTGCTGTTGTCGCACGCGCACTATGATCATCTCCATCTGGGCAGTCTGCGCCGCTTGCCGGGCGACTTCGTCGCGCTCGTGCCGGACGGGCTCGCCGGCTGGTTCCGCCGCCGCGGCTTCCGCCGGGTGGAGGAGCTGTCGTGGTGGTCCGAGACGAGCGTCGGCGGCGTCGCGTTCGGCTTCGTGCCGGCGAAGCATTGGACGCGGCGGACGCCGTGGGACACGAACACGTCGCATTGGGGCGGCTGGGTCATGCGGCATGGCCCAGACTGTATATACTTCGCGGGAGATAGCGGCTATGACGGACTCTTCCGCGAGATCGGGGCGCGGTACGGCGACATCCGGGTCGCCTTGATCCCGATCGGGGCGTACGAGCCGGAGTGGTTCATGGGCGGCTCGCATATGACGCCGGAGGAAGCGGTGCAGACGTTCGTCGACGTCGGGGGAAGCATTTTCGTACCGATGCATTACGATGCCTTCCGCCTTGCGGACGATACGCCGAAGGAGGCGCTGGACCGACTCCTCGCCGAGTGGGAACGGAGGGGGCTTCCTCGGGAGCGACTGTGGACGATGCCGCTCGGAAATACGAGGTTGTGGTCTGCGGACGAGACAACTATAATGAAATAATTACTTATTGACGGAAGCGTAGCTTCAGGAGGCGTAGAACGAGCATGAAAAATACGAACAGCAAAATTTTGGATTGTACGATTCGGGACGGCGGGTTGGTCAACAATTGGGATTTCAGCGTCGAGTTCGTTCGCGACCTGTACTACAGCTTAAGCGAAGCCGGCGTAGAATATATGGAGATCGGCTACAAGAACTCCCCGAAGCTGTTGAAGGGCGGCGACGCGGGACCGTGGCGCTTCCTCGACGAAGCGTTCCTGCGCGAGGTCATCCCGACCAAGACGGATACGAAGCTGTCCGCGCTCGTCGATATCGGCCGCGTGGACGAGAACGACATTCTGCCGCGCGAGCAGAGCATGCTCGATTTGATCCGCGTCGCTTGCTACATTAAAGACGTGGACAAGGGTCTCGAGCTGGTCGAGAAGTTTCATAATCTCGGGTACGAGACGACGATCAACATTATGGCGCTCTCGCACGCGCTCGAGAACGAGCTGAACGACGCGCTGCAAGAGATCGGAAACAGCAACGTCGACGTCGTATACGTCGTCGATTCTTACGGCAGCATGAACCCGAAGGACGTCACGTACATGACGGAGAAGTTCAAGCGCGCGCTGCCGAACAAGACGCTCGGCATTCATACGCACAACAATATGCAGCTGGCGTTCGCGAACACGATCGCGGGCATCGACGCCGGCGTCGAGTTCCTCGATTCCTCGGTGTACGGCATGGGCCGCGCGGCGGGCAACTGCACGACGGAGCTGCTGCTCGGCTACTTGAAAAATCCGAAGTACGAAGTTCGCCCGGTGCTCGGCTTCCTCGAGAAGCATATGGTCGCGATGCGCGAGAAGTGGGAGTGGGGCTACAACATTCCGTACATGCTCGGCGGCATGCTGAACGAGCATCCGCGCTCGGCGATGGCGCTTCGCGCCGGCGGCGACAAGGACAAGTATGTCGAGTATTACGACCGTTTGACGACGCCGGAGACGGCGTTCGGCAGCGGGAAATCGGAGTAAACGAAAATATGAAATGAACGGCCCCTACGTCTTTCGGACGTCGGGGCCGTTTTTTTTGTCGTGCGACGGGCTCGTTGTCCCTTCGAGAAAGCGGGCCGGAATATCCACGGATATGCCGTTTCGTCCTCCGTAAGCGGCTCATATAGATGGAGAGAGTAAGTGATCCAGACAACCATGACAGGTAGGTGGGGAGAGGTCATGACCAGCCTCATCATTGCGTCTCACCCGGACGACGAACTACTCGGTTGCGGGGGGACGGCGAGGAAACTAATAGAGAGCGGAACGGAGGTCGTCACGATCCTCACCGCCTTGGGACGGAAAGAAGAAGCGCATCGGATGAAACAATTCACGCGGGCGGCGAATCGGCGCTTGGGCGTCAAAGAAGTCGTCCATCTCGATCTCCCTAATCTTCGGTTGGACGCCGTACCGCTGCATCGCATTACCCGGGAGCTCGAACGGTTGATCGCGAAATATGAGCCGGACACGATCTTCACGCATCATTACGGCGACTTGAACGGCGACCATCGGGCGACGTTCCAAGCCGTGCTGACCGCCGCGCGGCCGCTCCCCGGAAAGAAGCCGATCGATATTCACTGCTTCGAAACCGTCTCTTCCACCGAATGGGCGCGGCCCTCGGGCGACAATGTCTTTAAGCCGAATTATTTCGTCGACATCGGCGCGACGATCGATACCAAGATGGAGGCGCTCGCATCGTACGACGTAGAAATGCGGCCGTTCCCCCACCCGCGATCATACGAAGGCGTCCGTTACTTGGCTCATGTTCGGGGGATGACGGTCGGCGTTCCGTACGCCGAGGCTTTCGAAACGATCCGCAGAACGTGGGTCTGAACAGAATGGGGGCAGGGGAAGACGAATGGATAAATTGATCATTACCGCGGCCGTGACCGGAGGGGTGACGAGCCGCAAAGAACATCCGAAGCTGCCGATTACGCCGGAAGAGATTGCGAACGACGTATACGAATGTTGGAAGGCGGGCGCGTCCATCGCGCATATTCATGCGCGCGAAGCCGACGGAACTCCGAGTCAGCGGGAGGAGCTCTATCGGGAAATCGTCGCTCGCATTCGCGATCGCTGCGACATCATCGTGAATCTCACCACGACGGGATGGGGGCAAAACGGAAGCGACGAGGACCGGTGGAAGCCGTTGGTGTGCCGGCCGGAAATGGCCTCCTTCACTCCCGGTTCGATGAATCGTAAGGATAGCGTCATGTTGAACGCCCCCGATTTCGTACGGAAGCTAGCCGTGAAGATGAAGGAGCATAACGTCAAACCCGAAATCGAAATCTTCGATTTCGGCATGATCGGTCAAGCCGTAAAGCTCGCGGCGGAAGGCTTCTTGAACGAGCCGCTCCATTACCAATTCGTTCTGGGCGTCCCCGGAGGCATTCAGGCGACCCCGAAAAACCTGCTGCATCTGACGGAGAGCATTCCTGCGGGGAGTACATGGTCCGTAGCCGCCGTAGGGAGGGGACAGCTGCCGATGGATTTGCTCGGGATCATGCTCGGCGGGCACGTCCGAACGGGGTTCGAAGACAATGTGTTCTATCGATACCGCCGGTTGGCCGACAGCAACGCCCAACTGGTGGAGCGACTCGTAAGGTACGCGGTCGACCTCGGCCGGGACGTCGCCAACCCGCAAGAAGCCCGGAACATACTTCGTCTCGGATAAGGAGGAGGACGGGATGGACATCGAATTTTCGCTCCAAGAGCTGCTTGCGTTTCTCGAGGAGAACGGCTTGTATTCCTCCGACGGCTCGAGCCATCCGAACGCGGCGAACATCCGCATGCACGGCTTCTCCTCCATCTTCGATTCCAAGCCGGGGACGCTCGCCAGAATGGAGGCGCAGACCTTGGATTGGAGCGCGATTCGCGCGGCCGTCGTGCTTTGTTCCGAAGACGCCGCCGTGCCTTCGGATACGAGCGTTACGTATATCCCGATGGCGAATCCGAGAGACGCATTCGCCTTGGCGATTCGGAAATTTTATCGGAAGGCTCGACCGACGGGCATCAGCCCCGCCGCCGTCGTCGGCGAAGGCTGCGTCATCGGAGAACAAGTATACATCGGCCCTCATGCGGTCATCGGCGACCGCGTCGAAATCGGGGATTACACGGAAATTCACGGCAACGCGACCGTCTGCGACGATACGACGATCGGCCGGCACTGCGCGATCCATAGCGGGGCCGTGATCGGCGCGGACGGCTTCGGGTACCAACGGGACCCGGAAGGGTTTTATTACAAGGTTCCTCATGTCGGCAAGGTGCGGATCGGCGATTACGTCGAAATCGGGAGCAATACTTGCGTCGCCAGAGGGAAGTTATCGGACACCGTCATCGGAACCCGCGTAAAAATCGGGAACTTATGTCATATCTCGCATGACGTGACGATCGGTTCGGAAGCGATGATCACGCATCAAGCGCATATCGGAGGGAACGCCGTCGTCAAGGAGAGAAGCTGGATCGCGCCCGGGGCGATCGTGAAACAAGGCGTTACCGTCGGCGAATCCTCCCTTGCGGGCATGGGGGCGGTCGTATTGAAGGATGTCCTTCCTTCGGACGTCGTGGCCGGCGTTCCCGCGAAACCGATCTCGTCGATCCGCAAACCGACGTCAGAGTAAGAAGGAGCGATCCGCGATGAGACCCAGGGTCAGCATCGTTATTCCGTCGCATAACCGCTATCCGCTAAATCGATACAGTCTCTACGCATTGGAACTTCAATCGTTCGATCTCTCTCGCTTGGAAGTCATCTTGGTCGACGACGCCTCTACCGACGATACGACGAAGCTGAAGCATTACAAACCCGAGTACCGGTTCCGCTATGTTCGCAACCGCAAGAAGCTCGGGGTCGCGAAATCCAGAAACGTCGGGGCGCGATTGGCCGAAGGTCAGGTCGTTATTTTTCTGGATGCGGAAATGATCGTAGATCGCGATTTCGTAAGGAATCATTATAAGCACCATGAAACGGCGGCAAATCACGTCGTAATCGGGGGGGAGCGGCGGGCGAAGCTCTACTCGTTGCTGTTTCCGGGCATGAGCAAGAGTCAGATCGCGGACGTGTGTCGGCTCGCCGAAAGGCAAGAGTTTCGATCGTTGCTGCGGGCGAAGGGCCTCCCGAGCGACGACCCGGGCAAAATCAAACGGAGCCTCGGAAAGCTGAAGCGGCCGATTCCGCTCATAAGCGCTTCGCATATCAAGTCGTTCTCCGATCTAGCCGTTTGCGCGGCGCCCAAAACGAATATCAACGAAATCATTCAGCAGCTCGGCGACCGTCTGGAGACGAGTCCCTTGCGCTGGATGGTGTGCGTAGGAAACCTTTCTTTGAGGAAAAGTTTGTTCGACCGGCTTGACGGCTACGACGAAGATTTCACGGAATGGGGAACCGAGGACGTCGAATTCGCTTATAGACTTCATTCGGCCGGCGCCCGATTCGTGATCGAACCGGAGCTATGGCGGTACCATCAGGAGCATCCGAATCCGCCGAACAAAATCGATTCCGGGCGAAGGAACAGAATTTTGCTGCAAAAAAAGCATCCGGTCCTCGACGTTTGCATTCGGTCGTTAAAGTCCGTCCAAAAGCTGGACTACGTGTTTATGGACGAAACGCTGCGGGAGTACCGCGCGCTCCGCGCAGGCTATTCTTTGTACTATAAGGAATTTATCGATTGCATCGTGTATATGCTGCGCCGGGCCGCGATTCTTCAAGAAAGAGATGCGAAGATCGCCGACCTGACGCGAGGATTCCCGTCGTCGCTGAAGACGGCGGTCCGCCAGCGGAACCGGTTGGAGGCCGCGAAGCGTTCCTCTCGATTAGTGCGGTTGTTCGATCTGTTGGCGAAAAGGAAGAGGAAGAGGAAAAGGAGGCGGAGACGATGAAGCCCCGCGTCACGATCGTTCTCCCCTCTTATAATCGGTATCCGTTCAATGCGTTGTGTCTTCGCGCTCTGGAAAAGCAAACCGTCGATCTGTCGACGATGCAAGTCATTCTCGTCGACGACGCTTCGACCGACGAAACCCGTCGTCTACGCCATTACCGGCCGCCGTATCCTTACCAATACGTGCGGAACGAACGGGTCCTCGGCGTCGCAAGGTCGAGGAACGTCGGGCTGAAGCGCGCGAAGGGCGACGTTCTCGTGTTTCTGGACGCGGATATGATCCCGGAACCGAATTACGTAAAATTTCAGCTGGAATGGTATCGACATGACGAACGCAGCGTGGTCCTGGCGGGAACCGAAGGATCGAAGCTGTACTCCGTGCTCGTTCCGGGAATGAAGCGCGGACAAATTCGCCAGATCGTCAAGTTGTACCGGGAACGGGACATCGTGCGGGAACGGATCGACGGCGCGTTGAACGGCGGGGAACGGATGGATGACGGGCAGTTGAGAAGCGCGCTGCGGTCGTTGAAGCGGCCGATTCCGCTGCTGTCCGCGAACGAATTGGACGATTCGATTCGGATGAACGCGTTCTCGACGCCCAAATCTACGAAGGTCAACCTCCTCGCGGCCGCGTTAGGAAGGCGTCTGCGCGACAGCCCGATCGCCTGGATGGGGTGCCCGGGAAACCTCGCCGTCGGCCGCCGGCTGCTTCGGACCGTCGGCGGGTACGACCCCGACTTCGTCGGTTGGGGCACGGAGGACGTCGACTTGGCCTATCGCCTGTATCGGGCGGGAGCCCGATTCGTCGTGGACGATCGAGTCAAGCGATACCATCAGGAACACGCGCCGCCGCCGAACAAGAAGGTCGAATGGCAAAAAAACAAGATGCTGCTGCTCAAGAAGCATCCCGTCCTCGAAGTCGCCGTCCGCTCCTTGAACGAAGTGGGGGCATTCGATTACGCGCTCGTCGATCGAATCGTCCGAGAGGCGTACGCGTTGCGGCGGCGAAGCCCGGCCGAGTTTGCGAAATTCGAAGCGGCGTCGGTTGCCATGCTGCATGAAATTTTGCGCTTGAAGTCGAAGGGGCGTCGGCCGAATCGATTGTTGGAACGATCTAGGATCGCCGCAAGAAAGCGGCGGCGGCTCAAGGGAGTACGAAATCGGATGGAAGCGACGGGGGAGTTTCCTCATCTCGTGAAATTGTACGATTTCTTGGTTTCATTATAAGTGATATGGAGGGACGACCGATGAATCATGATATTCCCGCCGTCGTGCTCGACTTGAGCGCGAACGGGATCGGCATCGTTCGAGCCTTGCGGCGCAAAGGCATCCGGGTGTTCGCTTTCGACACGAGCCGGAATTACCGGATCGGTCGAACCCGTTACGCGACGTGCGGATTATGCCCGCATCCGGTCTTCGAGGAGGAGGCGCTGCTGCGGTTTCTGCTCGCGTTCGGGGAACGATTCCCGGGCAAAGCCGTGCTTTACGCCGGGGCGGACGACTACGTACAGTTTATGTCCAAGTATCGGGAGGCGCTGGCGGATCGTTACTTGTTCTTATTGCCGGAGGCGGCGGCGATCGACGCGGTGCTGGATAAGCGGTTGACGTACCAAGCGGCCGTCGCTCACGGCATCCCGTCCCCGAGGACGTATACCGTCGACTCCCGCAGTCGACTTCAAGAATTGCTTCCGTCCCTTCAATATCCTTGCATCTTGAAGCCGGCGTTCTCCGCGGACTATCGGAAGCGGATGAACAAGAAGGCGATCGTCGTGGAAAGCGCCGAACGGATGGAGACGGCGTACGCCTATTACGAACGGTTCGGCGAGTTAATGATTCAAGAACTCGTCCCCGGAGAAGACGAGAACGTGTACGAGCTAGGGGCGTTATTCGACGACGAGATGCGTCTGCTCGCCGTATTCACCGGGAAGAAGCTGCAGCAATACCCTCCGCGGTTCGGCAGCGGGGCGCTGGCGGTCAGCGTCCGCGACGAAGAAGTGATCGAGCTGGGGCTTCGATTGCTGCGGGCGTTATCGTTCAAGGGGTTCGCGAACGTCGAGTTTAAGCTCGATCCGCGCGACGGTCGAGCGAAGTTTCTGGAAATCAATGCGCGCACCTGGTTTTGGCACAGTCTGGCGACCCGATGCGGCGTCGATTTTTCGTACTTATATTATTTATCCGTCACGGGGCAGAAGCCGGAAGCCGCGACGACCCAAAGGGAAGGCCCGAAATGGTTGTATCCGGTTCGTTATTTGCTGGCGTTCCTCGAACGGAGGGCCGAAGGCGGCGCGAACCTCGCGGAATGGATCCGGCGCCTGCGCGGGGAGACGGAATACGCTTTGTTCGAGTGGTCCGATCCGCTCCCGTCGCTGCGCAGCTTCGCGGCGCATCTGAAATCCATTCGGCTTCGGAAGAACCATCCAAAATAAGCAGGACCGTCCCGAGGCGTCGCGACCGGAGGGCGGTCTTTTTTCTGCGAAAAAAAACTCCGCCTTCCTAAGATAGGAGGCGGAGTTTGCGTATCCGGACGTTCAACGGTCGTTCTCGCGGCTCTTCGCCATCTGCTGCCAGACGGTGCCCGCGGCCGCTTCGCCCGAGGCGATGCGCTCGACCGCCATGCGCGCCTGCAGCGCGACCTCGAACTCGGGGTCGTCCGCCGCCGCTTCCAGCGCGGGCAGCGCCGATGCGTCGCCGAGGTCGTACAGGAAGCGGGCGGCGCGCCAGCGGACGATCTTGCTCTTGTCGCCGAGCGCCTCGATCATGGCGGGCTGGGCGGACGCGTCGCCGATGTCCGACAGCGCGTCGCCGGCCGTCCGCCGCACGGCGACGGACGGGTCTTTCAGCATGGCGGTCAGATGCGCCACCGCCTCCGGGGTTTTCAGGTCGCCGAGGTACACGACGGCGAGGCGGCGGACGGAGAAATTATCGTCCGCCAAAGCTTTAACCACGACGTTCAGCGTCTCGGGCGTCGGCTTGAACCGCTCGAGCGCGGCATACCGCGCCTTCCAGTCCGCGTCGTCGAGACGCGTCAGCGCCTCCGAAGGCGTCAGCGACTCCGCCGCCGAAGGCTCCGGCGCCGCCTCGGGCGCGTCGCCCATCGCCATCGCCTGCGCGACGAGCGCCGCGAGGCGCGCGTCGTCGTAAGCGGCGTCGAGCTCCGCCGCCACCAGCGCGGCGATGTCCGGCAGCTCGCCGTAGCGCACGCCGCGATCGACGAGCGTCCGCTCGCGGATCAAATTCGGCGACGCGGCGCCGGCGGTCATCGCAGCGTCCGCGAACCGCTGCGGCAGCGCGACGCGCGACTCCTCGTGCCCGGCGCGCACGCGCACCTGCATCGGGATGCCGCGGAACATCTGCACCAGCACGTGCGCTTCGCCGTAGCCGAACGCGGCGTCCGCGTCGCCCGCGCCCGCCGCGCCGGCGACGGCCCCCGCGCCGAACGCCTCGCGCACCCCTTCGAGCACGGCGCGCCAATCGGCGCTCGCCTCGCGCTCGAGCGCGATGAAGTCCGCGGCTTGGTAGACGCCCTTCACGCCGCGGATCGCGAGCAGCGCCCGCAGATGCGCCGGCGCGCGTTCGGCGTCGGCGGCGCCGAACGCGTATTTCGCGCCGGACGGCAGCGACTCGTCCAAGTTCAGCTTCATGGCGTTCGGGCTCGGCGTCGGTTCGATGGATAACAGTTTCATATGTAAATAAGCACCCCCGGCTTAGAAATGATTTTCCTTACATGATAACATAATGTATTCTCCAACACTTTTCGGTAATTATGATATAATGGAAAAGTTGCATTTTAGGCACGGAAAGGTAGGTTTCATAGTACTTATGATCACTGTATCCAACGTTACGCTCCGATTCGGCAAGCGGGCGCTGTTCGAAGACGTCAACATCAAATTCACCCCGGGCAACTGTTACGGCCTCATCGGCGCGAACGGCGCGGGGAAATCGACGTTCCTTAAGATTCTCTCCGGCGAAGTCGAGCAATCGAGCGGCGAGGTTCATATTCAGCCCGGCGAGCGGATGGCGGTTCTGAAGCAGAACCACTACGAATACGACGAGCATCAAGTGCTGCAGACGGTAATTATGGGCCATAAGAAGCTGTACGAGATTATGGAAGAGAAGAATGCGATCTACGCGAAGCCGGACTTCTCCGACGAAGACGGCATGCGCGCGGCCGAGCTCGAGGGCGAGTTCGGCGAACTGAACGGCTGGGAAGCCGAAGCGGAAGCGGCGGAGCTGCTCATCGGCCTCGGCATCGGCACGGAGTATCATGACCGGCAGATGGCGGAGCTCGACGGCAACCTGAAGGTGCGGGTGCTGCTCGCGCAGGCGTTGTTCGGTCAGCCGAACATTCTGCTGCTCGACGAGCCGACCAACCATCTCGACATCGAGTCGATCCGTTGGCTGATCAACTTCCTCGGTAAGTTCAACGGCACCGTCATCGTCGTCTCCCACGATCGTCACTTCCTGAACGAAGTATGTACGCACATCGCGGACATCGACTTCGGCAAAATCTCGGTGTACGTGGGTAACTACGACTTCTGGTACGAGTCCAGCCAGCTGGCGTTGAAGCTGCAGCGCGAAGCCAATAAGAAGAAGGAAGACAAGATCAAGGACCTGCAGGAGTTCATCCAGCGGTTCTCGGCGAACAAGTCGAAGTCGAAGCAGGCGACGAGCCGGAAGAAGCTGCTCGATAAGATCTCCCTCGACGACATCAAGCCGTCCAACCGGAAGTATCCGTTCATTAACTTCAAGGGCGAGCGCGAGGCCGGCAAGCAGATGCTGCAGATTCAAGGCCTCTCGAAGACGATCGACGGCGAGAAGGTGCTCGACAACCTGAACCTGATGATCAACACCGGCGATAAGATCGCGTTCGTCGGTCCGAACTCCCTGCCGAAGACGACGTTGTTCCAAATCATCGTCGGCGAGCTGGAGGCGGACGCGGGCGAATACAGCTGGGGCATTACGACGTCCCAGGCATATTTTCCGAAAGACAACTCGAAATATTTCGACGGCGTCGATCTGAACCTCGTCGATTGGTTGCGTCAATACTCGAAGGATCAAGACGAATCGTTCGTGCGCGGCTTCCTCGGGCGGATGCTGTTCTCCGGCGACGAAGCGCTGAAGAAAGCGAGCGTCTTGTCCGGGGGCGAGAAGGTGCGCTGCATGCTCTCCCGCATGATGCTGGGCGGCGGCAACGTGCTCATCCTCGACGAGCCGACGAACCATCTCGACCTCGAGTCGATCACCGCGCTGAACAACGGGCTCGTCGACTTCGACGGCACGATCCTCTTCACGTCGCACGACCATCAGTTCGTCAATACGATCGCGAATCGCATTATCGAGATTACGCCGAACGGGATTATTGATAAACAGATGACTTATGACGAATACTTGGAAAACGAGGACGTAAAACGCCAACGCGAAAAGTTGTACGCGGAAGCGTAAAATCGTCACATTTTCGCCGAATCGAGCCCCTGTCCGTGATTTAACGCACACGAATCCGAACTTTTTGTGAAGGTTTGTGTCGTTAAATTGACAAACATGGGGCTCGAACTTATAGTTAGTATGGTGTTCTTACGCCCGAAAACCATTGATTTGACGCGGTTTTCACTGCGAAAAATAATAATCCAGAAGCGGGGTTGATCCACACAATGCTGAAGTCGTTAAGAGGGAAGGCAGGCCTTTCCTTGTTCGTCGCGCTGGCGCTGCTGCTTACGGGTTGCGCTGAGCAAGCGTCTCCGCTCAACCCGAAAGGGACGCAAGCGCTCGAGCAGCTGAATCTCATGATTTTGTCGATCGTCATCATGGTTATCGTCGTCGTGGTCGTATTCGCGATTTCGATTTACGTGCTCGTCAAGTTTCGCGCGCGCAAAGGCGACAACCATATCCCGAAGCAAGTCGAAGGCAATCACAAGCTCGAGATCATCTGGACGGTCATCCCGATCATCCTGCTCGCCATCTTGGTCGTGCCTACGGTCGGGTACACGTTCAAGCACGATCAGAACTTGTCGGCCGATCCCGACGCGATCAAGGTGCAGGTCGTCGCTCACCAATTCTGGTGGGAATTCAACTATCCGGAACTCGGCATCTACTCCTCGCAAGAGGTCGTCATGCCGGTCGGCAAGAACGTCTCCTTCGAGCTGACGTCCGCGGACGTCGTTCACTCGTTCTGGATTCCGGCGCTCGGCGGGAAGAAGGACACGAACCCTGGATTAACGAGCTACATGCATCTGACCCCGACGGAAGTCGGCGTGTACAAGGGCAAGTGCGCCGAGCTTTGCGGTCCTTCGCACGCGTTGATGGACTTTAAAGCCGTCGTCGTGACGGAAGAAGAGTTCGCCGCATGGGTGGCGGACATGCAGGAAGCGCCTTCGGTCGCGGCGGAAGACGTCTCGGCGGGCGAAGAAGTGTTCAAGAACAACTGCATTCAGTGCCACGCGATTCAACCGGACGCGAAGAGCCCCGTCGCTCCTCATCTGAACGGCTTCGCGGAGCGCGGCAACGTTGCGGGCATTCTGCAAAATACGGAAGAAAACATTAAGGCTTGGATTGCGGATCCGGACGGAGAGAAGCCGGGCACGTTGATGCCGAAGGTCGGCCTGACGGAAGAAGAGATCGATCAAGTGACGCAATACTTGCTTCAATTGAAATAAGCAAAAACAACACAGTATAGGGAGGTTGGCCCGGTGGCTAACGCACATGCCCATGGTCATCACGGTGCGCACACCGTAAAGCGATATACAGGCCTCATGGATTGGTTGACGACCGTCGACCATAAGAAAATCGGGATCCTGTATTTGCTCGCCGGTGCGTTCTTCTTCGTGATCGGCGGGATCGAAGCCCTTCTTATTCGGCTTCAATTGATCGGTCCGCAGCAAGAGTTCTTGGACGCGCAGACCTTTAACGAAATGATTACGATGCACGGCACGACGATGATCTTCCTTGCGGCGATGCCGATCATCTTCGGCTTCATGAACGCGATCGTGCCGCTGCAGATCGGCGCGCGCGACGTCGCGTTCCCGTTCGTCAACGCGCTCGGCTTCTGGACGTTCTTCGTCGGCGGCGTGCTGCTCAACCTGAGCTGGATCGTCGGCGACGTGCCGGACGCGGGATGGACGGCGTACGTGCCGCTCTCGGGCGAACAGTTCAGTATGCACCGAGGTCTAGACTTCTACTTAATGGGTCTGCAGATCGCGGGGATCGGGACGCTCGTCGGGGGCATCAACTTCCTCGTCACGATCATCAATATGAGAGCGCCGGGCATGGGCTTCATGAGAATGCCGATGTTCACCTGGACGGCGTTCATTACGTCCGCGATGATTTTGTTCGCGTTCCCTGCACTCGCGGTAGGCCTGATTCTCTTGACGTTCGACCGCCTGTTCGGCGGTAATATTTTCGATCCGAATATGGGCGGCAACGTTGTGTTGTGGCAGCACATCTTCTGGATTTTCGGGCATCCTGAAGTATATATCCTCGTGCTTCCGGCGTTCGGGATCATCTCCGAGGTCATTCCGACGTTCTCGCGCAAGCGGTTGTTCGGTTACAGCGCGATGGTATTCGCGACGGTGCTTATCGGCTTCTTGGGCTTCATGGTTTGGGTTCACCACATGTTCACGACGGGCATGGGTCCGGTCGCGAACGCGTTGTTCGCGGTAGCGACGATGCTCATCGCGATCCCGACCGGTATCAAGATTTTCAACTGGCTGTTTACGATGTGGGGCGGCCGCATTCAATTCACGACCGCGAATCTGTTCGCGATCGGCTTCGTGCCGACGTTCGTTATGGGCGGCGTCACGGGCGTCATGCTGGCGGTTCCGCCGGCGGACTGGCAGTTCCATGACAGCTACTTCGTCGTCGCGCACTTCCACTACGTTATCGTAGGCGGCATCGTGTTCGGCTTGCTGTCCGGCCTGTTCTACTGGTGGCCGAAGATGACGGGACGGTTCTTGAACGAGACGCTCGGGAAAGTCACGTTCTGGACGTTCTTCACCGGCTTCCATCTGACGTTCTTCATCCAACATATCGTCGGACTTCTCGGCATGCCGCGACGCGTCTTCACGTATCTCGGCGAGAACGAAAACCCGGGCTGGACGTGGATGAACCAATTGTCGACGATCGGCGCATTCGTGATGGCGTTCGCCGTCATCGTCTTGCTGATCAACATCGTCACTTCGATGACGAAGCCGAAGACGGCGAAGGGCGACGCTTGGGGCGACGGCCGGACGCTCGAGTGGACGATTCCGTCCCCGGCGCCGGAATACAACTTCAAGCAAACGCCGATCACGCGCGGCATCGACGCATGGTGGAAAGAAAAGATGGCGGGCAACACCGAGATGACGCCGGCGGAACCGGTCGGTCCGATTCACATGCCGTCGCCTTCGATCCTGCCGTTGTTCATGTCGATCGGCTTGGGCATCGCAGCCGTAGGCTTTATGTACAGCGAGGAATGGAACGGCTATTACGTAGCGATCGCAGGTCTCGTGATCACGTTCTTCTGCATGTTCCTTCGCTCCGTTTACGACGATCACGGGTTCCATATCGACCCGAAGGATGACAAGGGGGTAGGGGCATGAGCGGCGTAACTCACGTGGATCCGCACGCGCACGGCGTCTCCGGCGAGCTGCCTCACGAGCCGGAACGCGCGACGCTGGAAGGCCGTAATAAGCTTCTTGGATTTTGGTTGTTCTTAGGCGGCGAATGCGTCCTGTTCGGTACGCTGTTCGCGACGTTCATGGCGCTTCGCCACAATACGATGGGCGGTCCGGACGGGGCGCATCTGTTCGACCTCGTCTTGGTCGCTTGGGCGACGTTCATCCTGCTCACGAGCTCGCTGACTAGCGTGTTCGCGATTCAGGCGATGCACGCGAAGAAGGTGCCGCAGATCATGCTGTGGCTCGGCGTGACGGTCCTTCTCGGCCTGGGCTTCTTGGGCCTCGAGATTTACGAGTTCTTCCATTACGTACATGAAGGCCACCAGTTCAACTCGAGCGCCTTCGGTACTTCGTTCTACTCGCTCGTCGGCTTCCACGGCGCGCACGTCGCGTTCGGGGTGCTCTGGATTACGCTGTTGATTTTCCAACTAGCGAGGAAAGGCCTCACGACGGTAACGGCGCCGAAGGTGTACGTAGCATCGCTGTACTGGCACTTTATCGACGTCGTGTGGGTGTTCATTTTCACGATCGTCTATCTTATGGGAAAGATGGGGTGATCCGGAATGGCCGATCATACGCTTCATAACGGGTCGACGTCGAACGCTCGACGGAAAGTTCGCCACGAAGGTCCCAGAAACCATCTGCTCGCGTTCGCGCTTTCGATTCTGCTGACGGGCGTCGCCTTCTTGGCGGTCGCGTATTCCTTGGTCGGGGAAGAAACGCATGTCGAGCCGTGGTTCGTACAAATTTTCATCATCACGTTGGCGATTTTCCAAGCCGTCATTCAGTTGGGCTTCTGGATGCACATGAAGGATAAGGGGCATTCGTTCCCGATTCTCGGCATCGCCTTCGGATTTTTCGTCGCGCTGACGTGCGCGGCGGCGGGACTTCTCTGGTCTTGGTGGTAGGCGATAAGCATCTCTGATTTTCAATAGTTCGTCGTTGGGTCGCAGCGGGCAGGCGGAGGTTCGTTCTCACGAATCGCCGCCTTCCTGCGTCATCGGGTAAGAAGGAGGATACGATATGTTCGGTTTGGTCGGAATCAGTTGGACTTCGATGTGGAGTCCGGTCACGTTGGCGGCGTTCGTCGCGTTGGCCCTAATCTATTTGTACATTACGGGTCCGGGTCGCGCGCGGTTCGCCGATTCGACTCCCGTGCCCGCGGCGAAGAAAGCCTGGTTCGTCGGCGGGTTGGCGTTCCTATACGTTGCGTTCGGCAGTCCGATCGATCTGCTCGGGCACATGATGTTCACGTTCCACATGATCAGCATGTCGTTCGCCTACCTCGTCGCGGCTCCGATGCTGCTGGCGGGTACGCCGGAATGGCTGCTGCGGCCGATCGGCCGCATTCCGGGGATCAAGGGTTTGAAATTCCTTGTGAATCCGATCTTTACGCTGTTGTTCTTTAACATCGCGTTCTCGATCTATCACGTTCCGTTGGTCCATGACTTCGTCATGTTGAACTTCGCCGTCCATACGGCGTATTACGTGCTGCTGATGCTCGCCGCGCTGCTGATGTGGTTCCCGGTCATCTGCCCGGTCTCCTCGTTAGATAAGCTCGAAGGGTTCCGGAAGATGGGATACATTTTCGCGAACAGCGTCCTGCTGACGCCGGCGTGCGCGTTGATCATTTTCTCGGGTACGGCAATGTATGTCACTTACACGGATCCGATGATGTGGGCGACCGCGATGGGGTACTGCGTACCGCAAGGGGCGACGGCGCTGCTCGAGATGTTCAGCGGCCCGCAAGCGCTCGGGTGGATGGACGCGCTCGTGGACCAGCGGACCGGCGGCGTGCTGATGAAGATTTTCCAAGAGATCGTGTACGGCTCGATCTTGGTGTATGTGTTCCGGCAATGGTATCGGAAGGAAAATCCGAAGGCGAAGAACGACGACGATTCGCTCGATCCGACGCCGGCTTATTTCGAGATGCTGCGCGCGCAGTCGGAGCCCGCGAAGTAGGGGCGGGGGGCCGAGGTCCTTCACGCTAGAATAATCAACTTTCCGCATTAATAGTAAAGCGCGCCTCACTATTAATAAGATCAACTTCTTATTTGACAAAATTTTATCCGTTGCCCTACAATAACGGCAAGTGAAGCACACGATGAACCGGAGGAACAGCCGGAGCGTCGCGTGCTTTTTTCATTCGGAAAGGGGGAGGACGATGCATCCCGCGGTTGAACGATACGTGGAGGAACAAAATCGAAAGGCGGCGGCAAGGAAGGTAAATCCTCTGAATGGACTGGCGATTCGATTTCTGGAGGAGGTGTGGGGACCGGTATTCGACTTTCGGTTCGAAGGATTGGAGGCGGAAAGTCCGTTCAAAGATTTTCGGGGCAGGCAGCGATTCGCGGATTTTCGGTACGATGACGGCAACGCGAAGACAGCGATCGAGTTGGACGGATATACGACCCACGCGAAGCACATCTCATCCGAACAATTCGACGATCATGTCGAGCGACAGAACGACCTCCTCTTCAACGGTTGGTTTCTTGTTCGCTTCTCGTCCGGGATGATAATCGAGAAGCCGGAGGTATGCAGAAGGCAATTGATCCAGACGATCGGGCATTGGCACTACATCCGATTCGGCGAGCTGGCGGAAGAGGAAGAGCGGATTTGGGTGGAGCGACGGAAGCGAATCGCTCGGATTGCGATCCGTCAAGGGGGGAGTATTCGCCCCGTGGATGTCGCGAAGGTGTATCGGGTGAGTAACCAAACGGCGGCAGTTTGGCTCCGACAATTCGCGGACGAGGGCTATTTCGAACCGGCAGGGGGAAGCAAGCGCATTACGTCGTATCGATTAAGGCGCTTCGAGGAGTGACGTTGCATAGCCGGAACGATTAGGGATATCATGAGGAGGAAAGAAAAGGGAGGGATCGTTCATGGAAAGAAGAAAATTCGGCAGCACGGATATGGAAGTGAGCATCCTGGGCTTCGGCGGCGCGGAGATCGGCTTCGAGGGAGCCGACGCGGCGACGGTGGAGCGGCTGCTCGGCAGCGCGCTGGATGCCGGCTTGAATATGCTCGACACGGCGGAATGCTATAAGGACAGCGAAGAGTTGATCGGGAAGACGATCGCGCATCGGCGGAACGAATATTATTTATTCACCAAATGCGGACATGCCTCCGGTCTCGAGGGCAACGATTGGGATCCGAAGATGCTGGCCGCCAGCATCGATCGGAGCTTGAAGCGGCTGAAGACGGACTACGTCGACGTCGTTCATCTGCACAGCTGCAACGAGGAGACGCTTCGGCAGGGCGACGTCATCGACGTGCTGAAGCGCGCGAAGGAGCAGGGCAAGACCCGCTACATCGGTTACAGCGGCGACCATAAAGCGGCGCTCTATGCCGTGGAATGCGGCGCGTTCGATTCGCTCGAGACGTCGATCAACATCGCCGATCAAGAGGCGATCGAGCTGACGCTGCCGAAGGCGAGAGAACGAGGCATGGGCGTCATCGCGAAGCGGCCGATCGCCAACGCGTCCTGGAAGTACTACAGCTTCCCGAGCGTGCAGTACCATCAGGCGTACTGGGAGCGGCTGCAGAAGCTGCAGTACGATTTCTTGAAGGCGCCGATGCAGGAGGTCGTTTCGACGGCGCTGCGCTTTACGCTGGCGCAGCAGGGCGTCTGCACGGCGATCGTCGGTACGGCGAAGCCGGACCGCTGGGTCGAGAACGCGACGCTCGTAGCGCAAGGCCGGTTGCCGGAGGAGACGGTGCAAGCGATTCGCCGCCGCTGGTCGGAGGTCGCCGGCGCCGACTGGATCGGGTTGGAATAAGTGAGACAATTACCAAGGGGCTTCCTCGCGTCAGCGAGGAGGCCTTTTTTGCATGAATATTTTTGAAAATAAATTTCATATATTTCAAAAATCCATGAAATAAATTTATATATCTCGCGACCAGGCTTAACAATCCGGCGGCATACTGTTCACGGGATACGGAATAGCCAAAGACGACAGGGGAGCGTGAAGAAAAGGATATGCGGTCGAACCTTCTACAACGACGATGGAGCGCGATGGCGCTCGCGGCGGCGATGCTGGCATCGTCGCTGCTGCCGATCGCGCCGGCCACGCCGGTCGCGGCGATGGACATGCCTCGGACGGAGTTCGGACAGATCGTCGATATGCGGCGGACCGAACTAGCGCCCGGAGCGGCGTATACGTGGTATGATATGAGCATTCCGAGAGGATCCGAGAAGATGCACTTCGTCGAATTCGATCCGACCGCGCCGCACCTAGAACTGCAGGCCGGGACGAAGTCGGGGAAGGTGTACGGCTTCCAACGCTTGACCGAGATGGCGGACGCTGCCGATGCGCCAGGCAATCGGGTCATCGCGGGCATTAACGCGGACTTCTTCGATATTAGCGGGCATGCGACCGGCGTGCCGAACGGCATCTTTATCGGCGACGGCACGATTCTCAACAGCGCGTCCGCTTCGTATGCGTTCGGCCTGAAGGCTGACGGGACGGCCGTCTACGGCAGCCCGACCTTAACGAAGACGGTGACGATCGACGGCGCGACGACGACCTTGACGCATATCAATCGATATCGCGACGCCAATCAACTGGTTTTATACACGGATGACTATTATACTTCCACGAAGACGAATGCCACCGGCGACGAGGTCCGCCTGGAAATTCTGGAAGGCGCCGTGAAGAGCGGCCGGACGATGCGCCTCCGCGTGGTCGAGGTGCGGAGCAATGCCGGGGACACGCCGCTCGCGCCGGGCTTCGTCGTGCTTTCGGCGTCCGGTACTCAACGAGCCGCGCTAGCCGGCCTCGAAGCGGGCGACGAAATTACGGCGTCCTTCGCGCTGAGCGGCGAGTGGGACGACGTGACGGTCGCCGTCGGCGGCCAAGGCCCGCTCATCAAGGACGGCGTCGTGCAGACGAACGTCGGGCCGGAAGGCGTGCATCCTCGCACTGCGATCGGGACGAAGGCGGACGGTACGGTCGTTATGTTCGAGATCGACGGCCGAGCGCCGGGCTTCAGCGAAGGCGTGGAGACGGTCGAGCTCGCGAACATCATGCGGGATATCGGCGTCGTGAACGCCGTCAATCTCGACGGCGGGGGCTCGTCGACGTTCATTGCGAGACTGCCGGGCGAGTCGACCCGTAAGATGCTGAATCGCGGCTCCGACGGCGGGGAGCGCTCGACGGGGAACGGGCTGCTGCTCGTAAACACGGCGCCGGAGGAAGCGGCCGCGAAGCTGGTCGTGCGGCCGAATTACGAGCGCGTGCTCGCCGGCTCGCGCCTCGCATGGAGTGCCGCGGGCGTCGACGCGGCCGGGCATCCGGCGGAGGCGACCGAGCCGGTCGTCTGGACCGTCGATCCCCGACTCGGGACGATCGACGCCGCAGGCGTCTTCGCGGCAGGCAGCGACGCTGGCGAAGGCGAGATCTTCGCGCAGGCGGGCAGCCTTAGCGGCGCGGGGACGGTCGAGGTCGTCGAGACGTTGACCGCGTTGAAGTTCCCCGACGCCATGAAGGCGTTCAACGTCGGCGAGAGCTCGACGTTGTCGGCGGCGGCGCTGCGAGACGGTCAGGTCGTGCAGGCGGACAACCGCTTATTCGAATGGCGAGTGGAGGGCCCTATCGGTACGATCGACGAAAATGGGGTGTTCCAAGCAACGACCGAGAACAGCAAGACAGGGAAAATTTTCGTAAAACATGGAAACGTAGAGACGTCCATGGACGTCGAAGTCGGCACGCCGCCGGTCGTGCTCGAGGATTTCGAGAACGGCATCGGCAACTATAACGCGACCGGCGCGAACTTTAACACGGTACGGATCTTCGAGGAAACCGGCGAAGATTTCGTCCGCTTCGGCAGCAAAGCGCTGCGGATGGAATACGATTTCGTCGGCAAGACGGGAACCTCCGGCATCTACTTGGCGGCGAAGAGCACCGCTCAGCGGATTCAGGTTCCGGGCTATCCGGAGAAAATCAGCATGTGGGTGTACGGCGACGGAAAGAAGCATTGGATGCGCGGACAGATGCGCGACGGCAACAATTCGGCGTTCCCGATCGATTTCACGACGGAAACCGGCGGGGTCGACTGGGTCGGCTGGAAGTATGTCGAAGCTTCCGTGCCGCCTGGCAAGAAGCTGCCGCTGACGATGGACTGGCCGGTCCGCTACATGGAGACGAAAAACAACAACAAGACGAACGGCGTCATCTATATCGACCAGATTCGGGCGGTGTATGGCCCGCTGACGGAGGATCGGACGCCGCCGATCGTGAAGAATGTCGCGCCGGCCGACCAGTCGACCGTGAAAACGGCAACGCCGACGATTCGAGCGGTAGCGGAGGATGCAGGCTACGATCCGGACGCTTCGCCGGGCACGACGTTGATCGATCCGGAGAGCATCCGGCTGTACGTCGACGGCCAGCCGGTCGCTCACGGCTTGTACCCGCCGAAGGGCGAAATCTCGTACGTCCCGAACGAGCCGCTGGAGGAAGGGCCTCATACGGTGAAGCTGTCCGTCAGGGACCTCGCCGGCAATCAGACGATCAAAGAATGGAAGTTCAGCGTCGATCTCGGTTCGCCGAAGTTCAAGTACGAGACGCCGACGACCGTCTACGCGGGCAATACGGCGACGCTGGACATTCGCGGCGAGAAGGCGAGTCGTCTGAAGAGCGGATACCTCGAGTTCGCGTTCGATCCGGCGAAGACGGATAGCTACGAGGTCGTGCCGGGTCCCAAGCTGACCGACGCGAACGTGATCGGCTCCGTGTACGGCGAAGGCGTCGTGCGCGTACAATTCAATGAGCTGCAGTCGGCAGCCTTAACGGACGCGGATGTTCTTGCGCAAATGAAGTACAAAGTGAAGCGCGAAGCCGCGGGAGAGAACGCCATCGCGCTGCGGTCCGGCGAGGTTTCGTTCGAAGGGCGCGCGACGCCGATGAACTTCTTCGCTTGGCCCGTCGCTTCCGACATTCGGACGCAGCTCGGTTTGACGTGGGATTACGAGGGCATCGCGGAAGGCTACGAAACGACGCTGACCGTAACGGATGCCGAAGGGAACCCGGTGGAAGGCGCGACGATCCTTGCGGACGGAACCGCGGTCCCCGGCGTAACGAATGCGGCGGGCCGGTTGACGGCAGCCGACTTGACCGCTGCGGTGAAGACGGTCAAGCTGCAAGCGTCGCACGGGGAGAGGCACAGTCCCGTCATCGATTTCAAGGTATCCAAGCTGACCGGTTCTCCGACCCCGTACAATATCAGCGTCGCGATGAGCGAGGAGCCGACGACGAGCCGGCGCTTGTCTTGGAACTCGCATCCGCATACGACCGGTACGGTGGTGCAGGTCGCGAAAGCGTCCGAGTTTACGGACTTCGCCGCCGCCGATGTGAGGCGGTTCGACGGCAGCAGCGGCATCTATCATACGAACAACGACGGAACGATTCGCGTACATAAGGCCGTCGCGGACGGACTCGAGCCGGATACGGAGTACGTGTATCGGGTCGGCGACGGCGGGGCGAACGTGAGCGCGCTAGGCAAGTTCCGGACGGCGCCGGCGAGCGGCGATCGGACGAAGTTCCTGTTCTTCGGAGACTCCCAGGCGGGGGACAAAGCGGGGTTCGATCTATGGGGCCATACGCTGGATAAAGGCGTAGCCGACGCGGCGGACGCGGAGTTTATCGTCCACGCGGGCGATATCGTCGATCTCGGGCACGAGGAAGAGCAGTGGAATCTATGGTTCGCCGCGGCGCAAGAGGAGCTCATGAGCACGACGCTCGTCGCGGTCGTCGGCAATCACGAGGTCACGGGCGAAAACCCGGAAGTCGTCGGGGACGAAGGGAAGGACTTCAAGTCGCATTTCAACTTCCCGGACAACGGGATCGACGCATTGAAAGGCAGCAATTATTCATTCGATTATAAAAACATTCATTTCGCCGTGTTGAACAGCGAGTATTATTACGAGGAACAGCGCGACTGGCTGCGGGAAGATCTCGCGAACACGGAGAAGACGTGGAAAATCGTCATTTTCCACCGCGGGCCGTACGGAAGCTATTACAGCACGGAGGCCGTCAAGCGGCATTGGACGCCGGTGTTCGACGAATTCGGCGTGGATCTCGTGCTGAACGGACATGATCATATTTATTTGAAGACGCACCCGATGAAGAACGGCGTGCCGGTCGAGCCGGGCGAAGGCACGGTATATGTCGTCGGCGGATCCAGCGGACCGAAGTTCTACGATTTGGTCGAGCAGCCTTGGCAGGAAAAGGTGTACGACCGCAATATTCAGATGTATTCCACGGTCGAGGTCGTCGGCGATACGCTGACGTTCGTAGCGAAGGCGGTCGACACCGGCGAAGAGATCGATCGATTTACGCTGACGAACGAGTTCGAGCGCATCGAGCTGACGGGCGCCCCGATGCTGACGGCGGGCGACACGTCTCCGACAGTTGTCGAAGCCGTGTACGGCTCGGGCCGCCGCGTACCGCTGCTCAGCGGCATCGCGTACGGAAGCAGCGACCCGAGCGTCGCGACGGTCGACGCGTCCGGCGTCGTCCGCGCGCTCGCGGAGGGCACGGCCGTCATTTCGGCGGCATACGGCAAGTGGAGCGATGCGTATCCGCTGCAGGTGAGCGCCGTACCGCCCGCGATGACCGGGATTTCCGTCGAAGGGCCGACCGCCCTTACCGTCGGAGACGAGGGCGTCACGGTCACGAAGGCGACGTATGACAACGGCGTGTACGTATCGTTGACGGAGGGCGTCTTCTACGGCAGCAGCGACCCTAGCGTGGCGACGATCGACGCCGCGGGCAGGATCCGCGCGATGGCTGCAGGTACGACCGTCATCTCGGCGACGTACGGCGAGTGGAGCGATGCGTATACGCTGCTAGTGAGCGCCGTTCCGCCTGCAATCGCCGCCGTCACCATCGAAGGGCCGACCGCTCTTGCCGTCGGAGACGAGGGAGTCGCGGTCGCGAAGGCGGCGTATACCGACGGCGTGGAAGCGCCGCTGACGGCCGGCGTCGTCTACGGCAGCAATAATTCTAACGTCGCGACGATCGACGCCGCGGGCAAGATCCGCGCGCTCGCCGCGGGCACGGCGGTCATCTCTGCGGTATACGGCGAGTGGGACGATGACTATGTGCTGCAGGTAAAACCAAGAGACGACGACAATCCGCCGCCGCCAAGCGCGCCGTCCACGCCGTCCGCGCCGGCCGAGTCGGCCGTGGAAGGCCGCATCGAGATCGACGCGGGCGCGCTGACGAGCGGTCGACCGTACGAAGCGAACGGCAAGCTCGAAGAGCTGGCCATTCCGGGCGATGCGGCGCAAGTGATGACCGGCGAGGCGTTCACCGTCGAAGCGGAAAATCTAACGATCGCGATTCCGAAGGACGTGCTGCGAGCGTTGAGCGAGCTGCTTCCGGCGGAGGCGCGCGCCGACAGTCGGATCGTGTTGAGGGCGGAGCCGGTCGGAACGGAGGAGACGGAACGCTTGCTCTCGAGCGCCGACCGTCCGGCGGGAGCGACCTTCCGATCGGCGAGCGAACTGTATTCGTTCGAGCTGTCGATCGTAGCGAAGGATGGGCGGAGCCTGAAGCTTACCTCGTTCGAAAAGCCGATTACGATTTCGATTCCGCTGCGTCCGGATACCGATCGGACGATCGTCGGCATGTACTATATGGCCGATGATAGAACGGTCGAATATGTCGGCGGCACGGTCGTGGACGGAATGCTGACGGCCGATCTTGAACACTTCAGCACGTATGCGGCGCTGGAATACGAAGTGCGTTACGGCGACGTACCGGCGGATCATTGGGCGGCCGGCGTCATCCGGGCGATGTCCGCGAAGCATCTGGCCGAGGGCGTAGGCGGCGCGCTATTCGCGCCGGAGCGCGCAGTCACCCGGGCGGAATTCGCCGCGCTGCTCGTCCGGGCGTTGGGGCTGAAGGGCGAGGCGTCCATCGCGTTCGCGGACGTCGCCTCGAACCGTTGGTACGCCGACGAGGTCGGGCTCGCCGCCGAAGCGGGCATCGCGGGCGGAGCGGGAGACGGCACGTTCCGTCCGGAGGCGAACGTCACCCGTCAGGAGATGGCGGCCATGCTCGTTCGAGCGTTCGCGTATGCGGGAGGCCGAGGAGAATCGACCCCGGCGGTAGCCGGTTTCGAGGATACGGCCGAAGCCCCTGCGTGGGCGCAAGCGGCTATTCGCGAAGCGTTCGCCGCAGGGCTTGTTCAGGGCCGCGCGAACGGCCGATTCCAACCGGAAGGCACGCTGACGCGCGCCGAGAGCGTCCAAGCGCTGGCGAATTTGTTGGCAGCCTTACAGTAAGGAGAAACCGAGAAACTCCCGGGGTTCGAACAGAACCTTCGGGAGTTTTTTTTCATTATTATCCTAAACGATATTGACATTAGCTCCAGGGTCGTTATACTGTGTATATAGATATAAACACATATACACAGACACAGTTGAACATATAGGAGGCGCTTATGGGTAGAGATGCGTGGTGGCTGACCCGAACGCAATGGTCGCATTCGAAGATCGGTCTCGTCATGACGATAGCTTTTTACGGCACGTACGGCGGTATGACGGGGATGTTCTCCGACGAATGGGTTTCCGAGAGTTTCGCTTTCACGGGAATCATGATGGATCTGCTCGTTCTCACGTTCATGTCGATGAACGGCTTCGTCTTCTGCAAGGGCTACTTCAACAATCCGTACTGGAAGACCGATTCGTTCACGAAGAAGCTCGCGATGATGCGGACGCTCCCGATTCCGGTCGAGACGCTCGCGATGAGCCGGTCGATCCAGGTGCTGTCGGCGTCGCCGGTGTCGACGGCGTTGTACTTCGGCATTTTCTATATCGCAAGCGATTGGGCGCGGAATTTGCCCGTGACCGTCTTACTTCAATTCGTTCTCTTCTGGTTCGCCCTCGGCAACGCGTTCAGCGTCTGGTTCGTCGTCGAAGAGTGGAGCCGCAGCGGCAAGCGATATTTATTGAGCTCGTTCCTCGCGTTGTTCGTCTTCATCGCAGTCGTGGTCGCCTTCTACTTTCTGACCGGCAAGCATCTCACGTTCTTCATCGTCGATGCGATTCAAAGACCCGGCGGCTGGCTCTGGACCGCGCTCGCCGTGCTGATCGGCGTCGCCGCGCATGTCTGGATGCAGCTTCGCTTGCGCCGCATCTTACTCCATCGGGATTTCGAGTGAAGGGCGGTGACGAGAGATGCCATTACCGATTCGCATATCGCATGACAGCGCCGAACCGCTGTATCATCAGATCGCGTCCCAGATGAGATCGCTTATCTTCAGCGGGCAGCTGCCGGCCGGGATGCTGCTTCCGTCCATTCGGGAGCTGGCGGTCGAGACGGAGTGCAGCGTCATTACGATTCGCAGGGTATACCAAGAGTTGGAGAGTGAGGGGCTCGTGAGAACGAAACAAGGGACCGGAACGTTCGTATCCGAGGTGGAAGCGAACCGTAAGGGGCAATATCAATACGAAGCGGTGCGCGACGCGCTGAAACAAGCGTTGGAACGGATCAAGATGTCGGGTCTCGGCGAACGGGAAGTCCGGGACGTGTTCGAGCAGGCGCTGCGAGACGTATTCGCTCCGGATGCGGAGGAGGGAACGAGATGAAGCCGGTATTGGAGCTGGAGCGGTTCGTGAAAGCGCGGGGCGACTTCCGTCTGGGGCCGATCGATCTCGCCGTGGAGGAAGGGCTGATCGTCGCGCTGGTCGGGCCGAACGGCTCGGGCAAGAGCACGTTGTTCCGCTCGTTGATGGGGCTGCTGCATCCCGACGGGGGAACGCTCCGCGTCTTCGGCGAAGCCGCGTATCCCGCGAACGATATCGGCACGAAGAGCCGGATCGGCTTCGTCGGCGATTCGTTGACGCCCGCGGACGAGGGCATGACGGTGCTGCAATGGAAGCAGTTCGTCGCCCGGTGGTTTAAGAGCTGGAACGAAGCGACGTGGAACCGATTGAGCGAGCGGCTCGAGCTCGAGCCGAAGAAGAAGCTGAAGGAGCTGTCGACCGGCATGACGAAGCGGCTCGAGTTCGCGCTCGCGGTGTCGCACGACCCGGAGCTGCTGCTGCTCGACGAGCCGTCCTCCGGTCTCGATCCGTTCGCTTGGCGCATCATGATGGACGAAATCCGGACGTTCATGGACGGGGGAGACCGGACGGTGTTCGTCGCGACGCATATCATGGAAGAGGTGCGACGGCTGGCCGACTTGATCGTATTCTTGTACAAGGGGCGCATCGTCGGCGTATACGAGAAGGATCGGCTGATGGACGATTGGAAGACGATGTGGATCGGCGATGGCGCGGACCGCGTCCGGACGCTGCCCGGCGTCGTCGCGGTCGAGGAGGGCCGGGGCGCCGGCGGCGGCACGCGATTCGTCACGAGCGACGCGAGGCGCGCCGAAGCCGAGCTTCGCGCGCTCGGCATCGCTCCGCTGGAGACGCGGGCGGTCGAGCTCGAGGATATCCTATGGCATCTGATGGAAACCGATAAACGAAAGAGCGGAGGCGTGTAACCGACATGCGGAATTTGCAATTAGAACGCGTAGCGAAAAACTTCGGCGCCAAACGCGCGGTGAACGGCATCTCGTTCACGGCGCAGCAAGGGGAAATCTTCGGCTTGATCGGGGCGAACGGCGCCGGGAAGACGACGACGATGCGCATGGTGCTGGGCCTCATCTATCCGGACGAAGGCAAGATCTCCTACGGCGGGCAGCCGTATTCCCAAGCGGTGAAGGAGCAGTTCGGCTACTTGCCGGAAGAGCGGGGGCTGTACCCGAAGGTGAAGGTGAGCGACCAGATTTTGTACCTCGCGGAGCTGCGCGGCATGCGCCGCGCCGATGCGGACAAAGCGCTGAAGTCTTGGCTGGAGCGGTTCGGCGTGCCGGAAAACTACGGCAAGAAGGTCGAAGAGCTGTCCAAGGGCAACCAGCAGAAAATACAGTTCATCGCGGCCGTCATCCATAACCCGCATTACCTCATTCTCGACGAAGCGTTCAGCGGTCTCGATCCGGTCAACGTCGAGCTGTTGAAGGAGACGATCGCGTCGCTCCGCGACGAAGGGAAGACGATCCTGTTCTCCAGCCATCGGATGGAGCACGTCGAGGAGCTGTGCCGGAACGTCTGCGTCTTGGATCGATCGAACGCCGTGCTGCAGGGCAGCCTGCGCGACATCAAGAGCCGATTCCCGAAGGAGCGCGTCATGCTGACGACGGAGCGCCCGATGGAGGGGCTCGAGCGCCTCGAAGGCGTGACGGCGGTCAAGCGGCTCGCGAACGGCTACGACATCCGAATCGCGGACGAGTCGGCGGCCGGACGGGTGCTTCGCCTCGCGGCGGACACGAACACGGTGACGCGGTTCGAGCTGATGGAGCCGTCGCTGAACGACATTTTCATTAAGACGATCGGGGGTTCCGGCAAACATGAATAAATTAGGGACGGTTATCCGATTTACGTACGGCAACGCGATTAAACAGAAGTCGTTCCTGATTTCGACGCTCGTCTTCGTCCTCATCGTATCCATATTGGCGCATCTGCCGTCGATCATCGCGTCGTTCGGCGGGGACGAGGGGCCGAAGCGGGTCGGCGTCGTCGAAGGCGGAGAGCGGTACGTGTCGCTGCTTAACGAATATTACGCGCTGTCCCCGGAGCCGGCCGTGGAAGTCGTCGGCGTGCCGAACGAGGAGGAGGCGGCGAGGCTCGTCGAGGCGAAGGAGCTGTCTGGCTACCTGAAGGCCGGCGCCGAGGCGAACGTCAACGGCGTGCCGAGCTTCGAGTATAAGTCCAAAGACGCGATCCCGCAGCTGATGGGCGACTTATCGAACGGCCTGCACTACGTCAATCAAGCGCTCGCCCGGGAAAGCATGGGCCTCAGCGAAGAGCAGGTCGCCAAGCTGTCCGCGCCCGTGTCGATCGTGCCGGTGCAATTGACCGACGCGGCCGAGGGCAAGAGCGAGTCGGAAATCCAATTGGCATACGGACTCGTCTACGTCCTGCTGTTCCTGCTCTACATGGGCGTCATCGGGTACGGCAACACGGTCGCGACCGCGATCACGGCGGAGAAGAGCTCCCGCGTCATGGAGCTGCTCGTTTCGAGCTCCGCGCCGCTTACGCAGATGTTCGGCAAGATCATAGGCATCTGCCTGCTCGGCTTGACGCAAATCGCGTTGTTCATCGTCGTCGGCGCCGCGAACCTGACGCTCTCCCAAGGCAGCAACCCGCTGCTGACGGAGCTTAACATTAACCTGACCGATGTGGATCCGATGCTGTTCGTTTATTTCATCGTATTCTACTTACTCGGCTATTTGATCTACTCCGCCGTCTTCGCGGCGGTCGGCTCGCTCGTCAGCCGGACGGAAGAAGTCGGCCAAGTCATCATGCCGGTCACCTTGCTGATCGTCGCCGCCTTCATGGTCGCGATGTTCGGCCTGACGAACCCGAATACGCCGTTCATCGTCGTCATGTCGTTCGTGCCGTTCTTCTCGCCGCTCGTCATGTTCCTGCGCATCGGCCTCGCCGATCCGGCGTGGTGGGAGATCGTCCTCTCGATCGCGATATCCGCGGCAGGCGTCTACGCGATGGGCTGGCTCGCCGCGAAAATTTACCGCACCGGCGTCCTGCTCTACGGCAAGCTGCCGACTTGGAAGGAATTGCGCAAGGCGATGAAGGCGTACGACGTGTAACGGCGCATCCTGACCGGTAAATACCTGCATAAGCATTTGCAGGTAAACCTCAACGGCAATGCACCGGACTTAAAAATAACTGCGCAAGCGCAGGCGCGACCGGCGAGATTACGGCGGGAGCGCCTGCAATACATACGGGTAGAGGAGAGAGATGAACATGTTGAAATTGTGGAAAACGAAATGGAGCCTGGCGGCGTTGACCGCGGCGATGGCGTTGACGTCGGCGGCGCCGGCTTCCGCGGCGACCGCGCCGGGTCCGCTGGCGATCGTGGTCGACGGGCAGCCGCTCGCGTATAGTTCGTCGCAGCCGTTGATCGAGGACGGCACGACGTGGGCGCCGCTTGATGCGACGCTCGAGGCGCTGGACATCGGCTTGGAGGACGTCGGCGGGGCGGCCGGCGCGACGCGGACGGTCGGCGGCGAAAGCTACCTTCCGCTGAGGCTCGCCGGCGAAGCGGGCGGCTACGTCGTCGAGTGGGACGAGGCGACTCGCACCGTGACGCTCATTTCGAAGCGGCAGTCGGGCGCTCTTGGGTTCCTGTGGAGAGTCGATCATGACGGAGACTCGGTGTATTTGGTCGGCTCCATGCATATCGCGGACGAGAGCTTCTACCCGCTGCCCTCTGCGTACGAGGAGGCATTCCAGGATGCGGAGTACCTGGGGGTAGAGGTGGACGTTAGTCAAGGGGCGACGCCGGAGGTGCAGCAGCTCGTCATGAGTCTCGGGATGTATCAAGACGGAACGACGTTGCAAGATCGCATTCCGGAGGAGCTCTACGGAAGCATCGGCGAAATCTTGGCCGAGAACGGCTTGGAAGCCAACGCCATGGATGCGTTCAAACCATGGATGGCCGAGATGACGCTCGCGTCGCTGAAGTCCATGCAAGCCGGGTTCCAAGGCGAGGTCGGGATCGATATGTATTTCTTGCAGAAGGCTATCGAACGGCAGCTCCCGATTCTCGAGCTTGAATCCTACGAATCGCAATTGCAGATGTTCGACGGTTTCTCTGAGGAACTACAACGCACGAACTTGAAGAATACGGTCGAGAGCTTCGAGCTCGTCGACGAATCGGTCTCTCAGATGGCGGAGATGTGGAAGAACGGCGACGAGGCCGCGCTGCTGGAACTCACCGAGGCGATGGCCACGGACGAGGAGTACAGGAAGGCGATGCTGACGGACCGAAACATCGGCATGGCCGATAAGATCGCGGAGTACTTGGAAAATCCGGAAGAGGCGGACTATCTCGTCGTCCTAGGCGCCGCGCACTTCCTCGGCGAAGACGGCATCGTCAAGCTGTTGGAGGACAAAGGGTACGTCGTGACGCGCCAGTAAGGCGGCGGCAAGCTTCGGATTAATGTGGGCGAAACGATCCATGGGGGAAGCGAGATGCGGAGAGTTCAGTTTTTTTATAAACAATTTTTTAGAGAACCTATGTGGTTCAGAATGCTTATCGGGCTTTCCCTGCTGGCGTCGATCGTATTCAGCAGCTCCGCCTTCCCGCTCGGAGGATATGCGGCTAGCGTATCGAAGCTGGCCGCGGCCGTCTTCTTCGGCGCCATCGGATTCAACATGCGGCGAAACCGGCGAATCTCCATTCTGTTTTTTGCGATCGTAGCCTTGTGCTTATACTTATCCTGGGACGTCTTACCTTGATAGTCTTCCCTCGGAATAACGCCTCGACTCATTGGAGTCGGGGCTTTTGTATGTACGCACAGCATGAACGTTTCCCCGTTGGACGAGAGCAAGGGGGCCATCGTGAGATTTTTTCAGTGCCGGGACAATGAAGTTAAGAGAGGATAATGAAGTCGAAAATGAACAAGTTCCATCATTTTCCGCTAATGATACCATAAAAGTGCCCGCTTATTGCGGGATCGAGGCATATCCGAGGAGAGGAGGGCGACTGCGGGAAGACGTTGACTCGCGCCGCAAAACAAGTAAACCGATTGTACTTTCATACGGGAAGGGAGAGGGAAGTTATGCGAATCACCGTGAAATGGGTCCAAATTTTGCTGTGCATACTGCTGTTTATACCGCTGGCTAATGTCAAACCGATGCAATCGAAGGCGCAAGCGGCCGCGGCTTCGATTACCGTCGACCAGGCAACGATCGTCAACCCGGATTTCCTCGGGATCGGCGCCGAGTACGATCCGTTCGCGCTTATGGGAGAAAGCTTGGGGGACGGGTTCAACGACAACTGGTGGGAGTTGGAGAAGCACCGAATCGCCAAGCTGAAGCCCGATATCGTACGCGTGTGGTATCAGATGGACTGGATGGAGCCCGCGAACGATAACGGCGATCCCGCCGTCATCGACTGGGCGGGCATGCAGACGAACAGCGCCAAGATGCAGGCCGTATACGAAGTGCTGGACTACCTGAAGTCGCAGCATATCGATGTGATGCTGATCGCGGGTCTGGCCATGACGGAGGACAATCAGAGCTGGATCGGGTTTCCGGGACTGCCGCGACCGGAGCTCAGCGCGCCGACGGATCTGGCGGAGTGGGGCGAGTGGGTTTCGGCTACGCTGCAGCATCTGATCAACGCTAAGGGCTACGACAACATCAAGTATGTAATGTCCTACAACGAGCCCAACCTCGCAAGCTTCGCGACGCCCGCGAACGTAAGCAAGCCTATTTATTACAGGGATATGTACCAAGCGATTCACGACAGACTCGTATCCGACGGGATTCGCTCGCAGGTTCGACTCATCGGGCCCGATGAGTCCGGCGCGGCGAACTGGACCCAGTACGCAGTCCAACAAATGAACGGCGTGCTCGATATTTATGACGGACATGCTTACGGACAGGACTACGCGACGCTGCCGAACTGGCTGTCCGATCGTCTGAATTTCGTAGACCCGACCGGGAAGCCGTTCATGATTACGGAATTTGCAGCCATCGGGAGTCCTGACAGCCGCAAGACGTACCAATACGGCGTCAGCGTGGCGGACCTGATGGTGTCCGGGATTCGGAACAACGCTTCCGCACTCCTATACTGGCGATTCGCGGACCAACGTTTGCCGGAGCCGCTCGATTTTCTGGACAATAACGCCTACGGGTTGTACCGCTGGATGCCGATCACGGCAACGCCGAACCCGTCTTATTACGCATTCGGCCTATTCTCGCGTTTCATCGAGGCGCACTCCGAAGTGCTGTCCGCGCAATCCGCCGATCCGGATCTTCATGTCGCCGCAGCGCGCTTGCCCGACGGGAACTATTCCGTGTTTGTCGTGAACAGCAGCATGACCGAAGACAAGAATGTGACGATCGACTTTACGGCCGCGATCGACAAGACGGTGCAGCGCCATCTCTATTTCGAAGGGCTGAAGCCTTCGGCGAACGCCAACACGATCCCCGCCGATAAGCAGTGGACGCAGGTGGCGAGCCAGTTCAACGACGATCTGCTTCCCGCCAACAGCGTCGCCGTGTATACAACGGTACCGGACGAGACGCAGATCGAAATTATGTCTGCCGATCAGTCGGTGACTTGGGGAGAAACCGTTAAATTCAAGGCCGACGTTCTGAACGGGATCGGCGGCGTTCATTGGTCGGTGCTAGGCGGTCCGGAATACGGTACGATCAGCAATGGAGGCGTCTATCGCGCTCCATCGGCGATGCCCCCGATGCGGCAGGCGATCATTAAGGCAACCAGCAATGTGGATCCCAATGTGTTCAGTTATGCCGTAGTTCGTTTCGAGGCGGCGGGTTTGACCGCATCGGGCGAAGAGGACGAGATCGTGCTGAACTGGCTGCCTGCCGCGGGCGCGACGGGCTATACCGTCAAACGGAGCACGACCGCGGGCGGTCCTTACACGGCGATCGCCGACGACTTGACCGGAACGACCTATACGGACGTCAACGTGAATGCTTCCGCCCGCTATTATTATGTCGTCTCCGCCAAGAACGCCATCGGCGAAATCGGCGATTCCCGCGAGGCGTTCGCAAGTCCGCTGTCGACATCCATGCAGGACGATTTCTCAGGCAATGCGGTGGACACGGGCAAATGGACGGTGATCAATCAGGGCCTTCGTTCCACGTCGGCCTCCACGCTTACGGCTTCCGTAGCTGACGGCAAGTTAATACTCTCGGGAACGACCGACATCGCGGCATGGGCCGGCAAGTCGCTTCGCAGCATCCCCACCTTCCGGGCGACTCCCGAAGCGCCGCTGACCGTGGAAGTCGATCGAGTTTCGCTTGACGGATCGGGTACCGGTTACCGCAGCGCCGTCTGGTTATATGTCGGCCCGTCGCAATATATTCATTTCGCCCAGAGCGGCGAGTTTAACAGGTGGGTATTCAACAAAGACGGAAGCGGCGATAATTTGGTATGGAACGACGGCGACCGGGGCAATCACCGGATGAAAATGGTTCATGACGGCAGCACCGTGAAGTTTTACATCGACGACATCGAGCGCGCAAGCACGCCGGTAACCTGGAATACCGACATCAAGATTATTCTGACAGGCGAGGCGTGTCTGGTCGGCGATACGGTGAATGCGGAATTCGATAATCTCTCAGTCTATAAAGATAGCGCGCCTTAACGAAGATACGGCAAAGTAACGGAAATAAGGGCGGGGGGACTGCTGTGGGCAGTCCTCCTTTTTCGTTATGGCGACGCTTGGAAGTGGATACATCTACGCGCACATGATTGGGGAATAAATTGGAAACAATGGGGTGAGAGATGTTACATAGGGAGGATTCGCGATGAACTGGAACGGTTGGACGTTAGAGCGCATCGTCATTTTATTCGTTTCTTTAGCTTATCTGATGATGTGGGTTCAAGTGGGTTTGTTTCATTATAGACAAAACTTCCATCACAAGGCGATGTGGTCGCCGATCCTCGTATCGCCGCTGCTTTTTTGCAGTGGAATCGTACTCACATTCTACAATGCGGCTTGGACGACCAACCTATTTATTGCCATGTTAATCGTGGGGGCGATCGTCGGCCTTGTGGGCTTCTACCTCCACTGGAGAGGGGTCGGGGTGCGCGTAGGCGGGTATGCGTTACGTAACTTCCTAATAGGTCCGCCTGTCGTGCTGCCATTGATGTTTACTGCAGTATCCGGACTGGGCTTACTAGCCGTGTTTTGGTAAAGGAGATATTGGATGAAACGGGACCTGCCTAACGCCACGCGTTATGAAGATTATAATGTTATGGATCAGCAAGAGCACTGGGACGACCATACAAGGAGCATCGTGGAGCGTCGTCTTGAGCTCGAGAGTCGCTTGCAGGTTTTCCATCCGGAGAAAGCCGCCTGTATGCAAGCCATATGCGCCTGTATCGTAGACGATTACCGGCCGGAGATCATAGGGTTTATCGTTCAGCATATCGACCAAACCTTACACCAAACGATCGGCGAAAGCGACAGGAAGGTAAACGTCCCGGAAGCAAAACCATTGATCCTAGCCGGGCTTACGGCGGTAGAACAGACGGCCATATTGAAGCGCGGGAAAGCTTTTCCTTCGCTCGCCAAGACGGAGCAGTCGAGCATGCTGAAAGAAAGAAGGTCGCGCGGAACCGGCCGTTATATGGGAAGGTGTGCCGCAAAAACCGCTCTTCGCGAAGTGGTTAACCATGACGCTCGAAGCCTATTATTCCCATCCTGCCGTATGGTCCGAGATCGGCTATGGCGGTCCGGCGTACCCGAGAGGGTACGTTCGAACCCAACTGGGGCAGCTTGATCCGTGGGAGGCTCATACGAAGCAGCCGGAAGGAGGGAAAGGGAATGCTTCAACGTAAGTACGGAGACGAGGAAGCGGATGTCGTGATCGTCGGCGCCGGGACTGCCGGCGGCATCCTCTCGAAAGAATTGGCCGAAGCCGGAATGAAGGTCGTTCTTTTAGAAGCAGGGCCGTTATACGATCCTCAGGATGACTTTGCGAGCGACGAGTTGGCAATGACCAGACTGGGGTGGCAGGAAACAAGAATCGTAGACGGGAAAGACCCGCTCCAAATGGGTCATAACAACTCCGGCCGCGGCGTAGGCGGGGGAAGCTTGCATTGGACAGGGGTCGCGCTTCGGTTTCATGACGCAGATTTCAATGCCCGCACGCTGGATGGAGTCGCGGACAATTGGCCGATCAATTATTGGGACTTGGAGCCGTATTACGATCGAATCGAGAAGGAAATCGCTGTATCCGGACCCAAGTATTTTCCGTGGGGGAACTTTCATGGGCCTTACCCATATCCGGAGAGGGAACCGTTAAGTCCGAATGCGTACATGTTCCGAAACGGCTGCGATAAATTAGGCATCCGGAGCGTAGTCTCGCCGTTGGCGATTTTATCCGCCCCGTTCGAAGGACGTCCTCCGTGCATCAATCGGGGGTTCTGCAATCAAGGGTGCATGCCGAATTCGAAATACAGCTCATTGATCGTCCATATCCCTAAGGCGTTAAAGGCCGGCTTAGAGCTGCTTCCGGATTGTATGGTAACCGGCATCGATATGGGTAAGGACGGCAGAGCGCAAGGGGTAACCTTCTTACATAAGGGAAAGACATACCGTCAACGGGCCAAGCTTGTGATCTTGTCGGCCTTCGTTGTGGAAACGCCCAGACTGTTACTTAATTCGGCTACGCCTCAATTTCCTGACGGATTGGCCAACAGCAGCGGTTGGGTAGGAAAAGCGGTAATGACGCACAGCAGTTACGACGTGTATGGTCGATTCGATCACGAAATCCGCTTGTACAAAGGTACGCCTGTCCTAGCCACTACGCAAGACTTCTACCGGACGGATCCCGGGCAAGATTTCGTCAGGGGTTATACACTGCATGCTCATGGCTCGCGCCCCGTCTCTTTCGCCAAAGCGATTTCCCAACACCAAGGAGGAACGTTGTGGGGAGAGGAGCTTCGCAGGACGATGCTGGATTATAATCACTATGGCCGGGTCACGATGGTCGGAGAGGTGCTTCCAAACCCAGATAATCATGTCGCGTTAACGGATGAAAAGGATGAATACGGCTTGCCGAGAGCGAAGGTAACCTTCAGCTATGGCGATAACGACAAGAAGCTCATTGATCATGCGGTTGGGAAAATGAAGTCCATCATTGAAGCCGAGGGAGGAGTGCCGGAATTCGTCGTATCCGACTCCGCTCACCTCATGGGGGGATGTAGAATGGGGGAGGACCCGGACACTTCGGTCGTCAATTCTTATGGACAAACGCACGACATTCCGAACCTATTCGTATGCGATGCGAGCATCTTCGTCACGTCGGGCGGCGGGAACCCTACGGAAACGGTAATGGCGCTTGCATTACGGACGGCTGACCATATCAAGGAAAAAGCGGGCAAGAACGAACTGTAGCGGTGCCGAAGACGATCATTCCGATAAAAGGGCAGAACCGAGCGAGTTGCGTCGGACCGCCCTTTTCTATTTAGAGAAGATCGCGTGCGCTTTCGTCCTCGGTGTAGATGGATATGAGCACGACGGCCGTATCCTCGCCGATGTTCCGGACCAAGTGGGGGGTGCACGCGTTCCAGCTGAACGAATCGCCTTCTTCGAATTCCGCCGCGTCTTCGCCTTGTTCCGCGTAGATTCTTCCCTTCATCACGACATGGACCTCCTCGCCCTCATGCGCATGCGGCTCGTCTCCCGTCGAAGTCCCGGGAGGGAACTCGACCAGCATCATGCGAACGTTCTTCGTCGAGCCCAAGTGTTCCACTTTTAATTGCTCGGAACCGCTGGTCGTCATTCTACGTTCCTCTTTTCGCACAATCCTCATGCGGTCCTCTTTCTTCAACAGCAAATAAGCCAAAGGCACTTTCAACGCCTTGGCGATGCTCTCCAGCGTCGCGATCGAGGGAGAGGTTTTGTTGTTTTCCATCTGGCTCATAAAGCCTTGGGACAAGCCGGTTTCTTCGCATATTTGGGCGATGGTGATATTTTTTCGCTTTCGGATCGCGCGTATGGTAGAGCCGATATCCATCCGATTACACCTCGTTAACATTTGTAATACAGAACATAATTTCATATTAGCAATTTTTCTATTGACATGCTAGCACGATCCATTGTAAATTACCCATATGAAATATAAATTATTATAACTAATAACCAACGAAGGAGAGAATAAGATGACAAAGACGGCAGTCGTTTCGGTAATGATGCGTGTGGCGATGGGGATTATCTTTTTATTTCACGGGGTAGCGAAGTTTCAAATGGGCTTAGGCAACGTTGACGCATGGTTCAGTTCGATCGGGATTCCGGGATTTTTAGCTTACTTCGTGGCGGCGCTCGAGCTTGCGGGCGGCATCCTGTTGATCATCGGTTTGTTTACTCGTTATGTATCGGCTTTGTTCGTCGTCATGCTGATCGGCGCGATTGTAACGACGAAGCTTTCGTTGGGACTTCTTGGCGACGGTCAAATGGCGGGTTACGAACTGGATCTCGGTTTTATTTTGGTTTCGCTGTACCTTGCGGTCGCAACGGAGTCGTCGTCGCTCTCGATGGACCGTCTTATTATGAACAAGCGTACCGCATAACTTACCGGGAAGGATGATGAGCATGAACTCGGTTTACGAATATGACGTACACTTGCCGGCCAAGATGGACCCGGAGAAGAGATATCCGGTCGTGTTTACGCTGCATGGCAAAGGCTCCAACGAAAGAAACATGTTCGGCTTCGTCGCTCCTTTAGCCGATAATTTCATCATCATAGGCATTCGCGGAAATCTGCCGCTCGGCGCGGGGTATCAGTATTACGATTTGAAAAGCCTGGGCAATCCCGTTCGGGAAATGTTCGACGAAGCGGTAAAACAGCTCGAAGCTTTCATCCAGTACGCGACGGATCGGTATCCGATCGACCCGGACCGACGTTACTTGCTCGGTTTCAGCCAAGGCGCGATTCTATCCATGACGCTTGCGCTTACGATGGGGGATCGGCTCAAAGGAATCGTTGCGCTGAACGGGTATGTTCCTGATTTCGTGAAGGCGGAGTATCCGCTGCGCAGCGTCGGCGACGTCTCCGTATTTGTTTCGCACGGGGAGTACGATTCCGTATTCCCGGTTCGGATCGGCCACGAGACGGCGGCATACTTTAAGGAGCTTACGCCGCGGCTGACGTTCCGGTTGTACCCGACCGACCATGGCGTGTCGGAAGAAAATCAGTTCGATGTATTACAATGGCTTAAGGAAGATGCGAAATGATGCCATCCTATTTCTTCGCGCACGGCGCCCCGTCGATCGTGCTCGAGGACAACGAATATACACGGTTGCTAAGGAACTTTAAAGACCAGACGCCTAAACCGAAAGCGATCGTGCTTTTCTCCGCGCACTGGGAAGAGCCGACCCAGAGCATCGGCGCCGCCGAAACGTATGAGACGATTTACGATTTCGGCGGGTTTCAGGATGAGCTTTACGAGATGACCTATCCGGCCCAAAGCGATCGCTCGCTAAGCGAGCAGGTTCAAGCATTGTTTTCGAAGCACGGCATTCAAAGCGTTCTGAACGAGAGAAGAGGGCTTGACCACGGCGCTTGGGCGGTTTTGAAAATGCTGTACCCGGAAGCGGATATTCCGGTTGTCGCTATGTCGGTCAATCGGTTGCTTTCGAACGAGCAACAGTACAACATCGGTAAAGCGTTGGCGGAGCTTCGGGAGCAGGACGTTCTCATTATCGGAAGCGGCGGTACGGTCCATAACTTAAGAAGATTGAATTGGCGGTCCGAAGGAATCGACGAGTGGGCGCTGCGGTTCGACCTATGGCTTCAAGACAAGCTCGAGTCTTGGGATACGGAAGCGCTCTTCCGATACCGGGAATCGGCTCCATACGCCGAAGAGGCGGTACCGACGAGCGAGCATTTCATCCCGCTTCTTCTCGCAATGGGGACCGGGGACTCGAATCGGCAGGCGAAGCTGCTTCATCGGAGCTATCAATACGGAAATTTAAGCTTAAGCTGCTGGCGGTTTCATTGATACGAGCAACCAACAAGCGACGCGTTATTTTATTTGGCGAATCATGAGCGGAGAGGCATCGAGCAAGAAAACGGATAGGATTCCGTGGACGCCAATCTTCAGCTAGGGTTGGTCGACGATGAAGGCGAAGGCTGCTGCAACAACGACTGATTATAAAAATTACATGAAGCCAGTACGGCAGACGAGCCTCGACTCATTGGAGTCGGGGCGTTTGTTTTGAAATAACCGCTTGACATAGGTAGGGGGGGTATAGTAAATTGAACTTGTGAGGTGATTCAAGATGATAAACGAAGAACAAGTCCTGCGTGTCGAAGCGGATCACTCTTCTTGTTGTTCCACGGAGAGCGAACGGAGGAGCCGCCATTCGGAGAAGACGAAGAGCAATTTGATCTCCCGACTGAACCGGATCGAAGGTCAACTTCGCGGCGTTCGAGGCATGATCGAGAAGGATACGTATTGCGACGATGTGTTAAACCAAATCGCTTCCATTCAGTCCGCTCTCAACGGCGTGGGTAAACTCTTGCTCGAAGGGCATATGAAAAGCTGCATCGTAGACCGGATTCAAGCCGGCGAACATGAAGTCATCGACGAATTGTTGGTCACTGTAAATAAATTAATGAAATAATACGATCGGAGGAATTTCGGATGAAACAAGCGACGCTTCAAGTACAAGGCATGTCCTGCCAGCATTGCGTACATTCCATCGAAGGCGCATTGGAGGAAATCGGGGCCAAGGGCCGCGTCGATCTCGAAGGCAACTCGGTCGCCGTAGAATATGATGAAACGATCGTGACGCTCGAAGCCGTGAAAGAAGCTATCGAGGAACAAGGTTACGATGTCGAGTAAGAGGACGGGGGTCCATCCAAAGATTGGCTCCTTATTATTCGCCTTAAACATAGGGTACTGGGGTATTGTAAATTAACGAGCGAGACATCCTTAAGGAGTGAACGGGAATGAGTGCGACAGCATCAACCGAGCAGAAACAGACTACGCTGCAAATCACTGGCATGACTTGCGCCGCTTGCGCCAACAGAATCGAAAAGGGTTTAAACAAATTGGACGGCGTCTCGTCCGCGAACGTCAACTTCGCGATGGAGACGGCGCGCGTCGAATTTAGGCCCGGAGAGGTTACGATCGAGGAGCTGCAAGCGAAAGTGAAGCAGCTAGGATACGGAGCCGTCGCCCAGCAGGAAGGGCATACGGCGGAAGATCGCCGGCAGAACGAAGTCCGGTTACAGAAGCGGAAGCTGCTGGTTTCGGCGATCCTGTCTTTGCCTCTGCTTTGGAGCATGGTCGGCCACTTCTCCTTTACTTCCTGGATGTACGTTCCGGACTTGTTTATGAACCCGTGGTTTCAGCTCTTGCTCGCGACTCCGGTTCAGTTTTACATCGGGAAACCGTTTTATGTCGGGGCGTATAAGGCGCTGCGCAACGGAAGCGCGAATATGGACGTTCTCGTGTCGCTCGGAACGTCGGCGGCTTACTTCTACAGCCTGTATCTCACCCTGGAATGGTATGTAGGCGGGGATGCGCACCATGGGCACGGTCCTTCCTTGTACTATGAAACCAGCGCCGTACTGATTACGCTCGTCATTATGGGGAAGCTGTTCGAATCCTTGGCGAAGGGCCGCACGTCCGAAGCGATCAAATCGTTGATGGGGCTGCAAGCGAAGACGGCGCTGGTCGTACGGGACGGGCAAGAAACGTTGATTCCGGTGGACGAAGTGCTGACAGGCGACGTGGTGTTGGTTCGCCCCGGAGACAAGGTGCCGGTGGACGGTATCGTCATGGAAGGCGTCTCGTCCGTAGACGAATCCATGTTGACGGGCGAGAGCTTGCCCGTAGAGAAGAAAGCCGGCGATTCCGTCATCGGCGCCACGATCAACAAGAACGGCGTGCTTCGAATTCAAGCGACCAAGGTCGGGAAAGATACCGCGCTCGCCCAAATCATTAAAGTCGTAGAGGAAGCGCAAGGCTCGAAGGCGCCGATTCAACGGGTCGCGGACGTCATCTCGGGCATCTTCGTGCCGATCGTCGTAGGCATCGCTGTCCTGGCATTCCTCGCGTGGTACTTCTTCGTGACGCCGGGCGACGTGGCCGAGGCGTTGGAGAAGGCGATCGCCATTCTCGTCATCGCCTGCCCTTGCGCATTGGGTCTTGCGACGCCGACGTCGATCATGGCAGGCTCCGGCCGCGCGGCGGAGCTCGGCATCTTGTTTAAAGGCGGCGAGCACTTAGAACAAACGCATAAGATCGACGCGATCATTCTGGATAAAACGGGTACCGTAACGAAAGGAAAGCCGGAATTGACCGACGTGCTGGCGATCGGGAACGAAGCCGAGTTTCTGCGGCTCGTCGGCGCGGCGGAGAAAAACTCGGAGCATCCGCTCGCGGAAGCGATCGTCGAGGGAATCAAGGCGCGGAATATCGAGATGCCGGGCACGCAGAGCTTCGAAGCGATTCCCGGGTACGGCGTGAAGGCGGTCGTCGAAGGCAAGACGTTGTTGATCGGTACGAGAAGACTTATGGAAAAGTACGCGGTGGAAGCGGCCGGAGCCTATGGGACCATGGCGGACTTCGAGAACGCTGGCAAGACGGCCATGCTCGTCGCGATCGACGGCCGTTACGCCGGAATCGTCGCCGTCGCGGATACGATTAAGGAAACGTCGAAGGATGCCGTACGGCGTCTGAAAGAGATGGGCATTCAGGTCATTATGATTACGGGAGACAACGAGCGCACGGCGAAAGCGATCGCTGCGGAGGTCGGCATCGACCATGTCCGAGCGGAGGTGCTTCCGGAAGGCAAAGCCGAAGAGGTCAAGAAGCTGCAAGCGGAAGGCAAGACGGTCGCCATGGTCGGCGACGGCATTAACGACGCGCCGGCGTTGGCGACGGCGAACATCGGCATGGCGATCGGCACGGGAACCGACGTGGCGATGGAAGCGGCGGACGTTACGTTAATGCGCGGCGATCTGTCGAGCATTCCGGACGCGATATCCATGAGTCGCAAGACGATGAGCAACATCAAGCAAAACTTGTTTTGGGCGCTCGGGTATAACACCATTGGCATTCCCATCGCAGCGGTCGGGTTATTGGCCCCATGGGTGGCCGGCGCGGCGATGGCGCTAAGCTCGGTATCGGTCGTCTTGAACGCCCTTCGTCTGCAAAGAGCGAAAGTGCGTCACTGAATCGAACAACGAAACGAAAGTAGGCATGCGACGAATGAAAAAGATGATGATTTTGAGCATGGCCGTACTGCTCGCGCTTCTGATTTCCTCTTGCGGCAATAACGCGTCGCAGGCGGACGACCATGGCGACCATGGCGAGCATGGCGGGGAGAAAGCGGCGGAGCGGGAGACGTTGAACGCCTCGTTCGGATTTCCGAGCGGCGCGCCGAAAGCCGGCGAAGAGACGGAGTTGTCGATCGAAATTACGAATGAGCGAGGGGAACGGCTTCGGGACTTCGAGGTAAGCCACGAGAAGCTGTTGCATCTGATCGTCGTGGATCACGATTTGAAATTTTTCAATCACGTTCACCCGGAGCTTCAAGCGGACGGGACCTTCCTGATCCGCACAACCTTCCCGACGGGCGGCGAGTATAAGCTGTTCGCGGACGTCGTCCCTGTCGGCGGGGCGGGCGCGACGCTGACCGAATGGGTGACCGTCGAGGGGCCCGAGGGCGAACACGCCGAGATTGCCGTCGATTCGCTCCTGCGGCAAGAGGCGAACGGCAAGGAGGTCGAACTATCGGTAAGCAGTATGAAGCCCGACGAGGAAGTTACCCTTACGTTTTTCGTTCGAGACGCCGCTACGAAGAAGGAAATCAACGATCTTCAGCCGTACTTAGGCGCCGTCGGACATGTCGTCATCCTCTCGGCCGATGCGGAGCGGTACATCCATGTCCATCCGTTGGATGAGGCGTCCACGGGACCGGCAGCCGCGTTCGCGACTTCGTTCCCTCAAGCAGGCATCTATAAGATCTGGGGGCAGTTCCGGCATAACGACGAAGTGTTCACGGTACCTTACGTCATCGACGTGAAATAACGCAGCGGATCGGGAGAGGAGAAGCGCAATGGAAGGGGAACGGGTAAAAATCGCGGTTTCGCCGGCAATCCAAGTCGGCGGAAGCCTGTTTACGCCGGAGCAGTTCGCCTTGATCGGCAGCCTTGCCGATGGGGGCGCTTCGATCGAAATGACGCCGTTCGGCCAGTTGTACGTTGAAACGGCCGCCGAGCGTCTCGACGATATCCGGTCGGCATTGCAACGCGCCGGACTGCAAGTGCTTCCTGCGGGGTTCGCGGCCAAAGGCTTGATCGCTTGCAATTTTTGTAAAGGAGCCGAAGACGCAGGTCTCGAAATCGCCAGGGAATTGAACCGCCGGATCGCCGGCTTGGCGACGCCGACCCCGGTCAAGGTAGGGTACGCCGGCTGCGCGCTGGGAACGTCCGAGCCGCTGCTGAAAGACATCGGCGTCGTAAAGATGCGGGATACATTCGACATTTACGTCGGCGGAGAGCCGAAAGGGTTGAAGGCTTCTTTGGCTCAGCCGCTCGTTTCCGGAATCGAGGCCGAGCGCGTCGCATCCGCGGTTCGTGCGATCATCGACTATTATACGGCCAATGCGAAGGGGAAAGAGAAGTTTCGGAAATTCGTCGATCGCGTATCGTTGGATGCGATCCGAGAGAAGGTTAGGGAGGTTTTCCAATAAACGATGAGAATTCTATTGATCGGAGCCGCGGGAACGATCGGAAGCGCGGTGCACAAGGAACTCGTCTCGCGGCATGAAGTGATCGCCGCCGGGCGCCATGCCGGCGATGTCCGAGTCGACATCACCTCCGACGAAAGCATTGCCGCGATGTACGAGGCGGTCGGCAAAGTCGACGCCGTGATAAGCACCCCAGGCGCTACGTATTTCGGAGCTCTGGAGGACATGACGCCGGAACACAACGAAATCTCCATTCGCAGCAAATTAGCGGGGCAAGTGAACCTTGTCCTCCTCGGGCATCCTTACGTGAACGATCGAGGCAGCTTTACGCTGACGACGGGGATCCTTATGGACGATCCGGTCCTAGGCGGCGCCTCCGCCGCGATGGCAAGCGGCGGAGTGAAGGCGTTCGTGCAAGCGGCCGCCATCGAAATGCCCAGAGGCATTCGGATCAACAACGTAAGTCCGAACGTCCTCGAGGAATCGAAAGAGAAGTACGAGCCGTTCTTCCCGGGATTCGTGCCGGTCCCTTCGCCAAGGGTCGCGCAGGCGTATCGCAAGAGCGTAGAGGGAGGGCAAACGGGTAAAACGTATACGGTGTATTAATGCCCACGAGGCTGCCGCGTTCGGCAGCCTTTGTTACGCTAACCGGAAGAATAAGAAACCCATCGCCCGTAAAAGTCTCGGCGGCAATAGCCATTTACTAAGTTATTTTAAATGGCGGCGGAACCAGCAACCATCCCTTCTTCTGAAGAAATGCTTTATAAGTGATCCCAAACGTTACCTTCGACATAAAAAATTTTGCGAACATCGCCCCCACATCGGTGCGCACCGCTTCCGTAATCCCTCTCGCTGCCATCGTCATCGCTACAACTAAATTTTCAGAGACTAATTGCGCCGCTTCTTGGTCGGATAATTTGGCATCGGCCGGGATACTTTCGAAATCTCCTTGTTTCTTGGGAGGAGTTGTCTCAGGCAGAGGCACGCCTTCCTTTTGAAGAAATCCGATAATGTCCTTTCGAATTTCCGAATGAATATCCATTAGCTCTTGCAAATGTTTTTTTAAATCCTCATCTTGAACGGTATTTATGGCAACCTGTTCGCCGCGTATGGTTTGTTCCGACACGGCAAGGAAAAACCATAAATTCATTACTTCGCCTACATGTAAAGGAGGTTTCTCCCCGTCAAGAAAAGGTTTGAAAACATCCTTGATTACTTCGAGCAAATTCATTTCGGTTTACCTCCAGCACGTTTGCGTTTATTATTTTCCCGATTTCCCCTTATTATGATTAAGAAAGGGGGCTGAGAAGGCTCTACTAGGGGGATTGCACCGTAAATTTCATATTGTTGCACGTTAATAAAGTGAATTACTATAGGAAGACGCGACGACTCGTCGGCAAGGAACAAAATCGGAGACGAAGGAGCTTGCGAATGAGAACGACGCTTCGCGGCAACAAGTATATGCCGTTCACGTATAAGATGATGCTCCCGTACCTCGTGCTTGTCCTCTTGACGGATTTGTTGATCGGCTACATTTCCTATTCGATGCTCGTGCAATCCCGAACCGAGATGGCGGAGACGAACATACGAACGGCCATGAAGCAGACGCGCAACAACCTCGAATATCAAGTGAACGAGATCAGTCGCATGGCCGATATCATCTTTAATAACGGGGCGTTCCAGAACGCTTTGCAAAACCGGGGAGAGCCGCTGGAGGTCATGCTGGCGATGCGGGATCACATCACCCCGCAGCTGAGAGGGCCGCTGCAGCTGTACGGGAATCATCTCCGGTTGGCCGTCTACGCGACGAACGATCGTATCCTGGAGATCGAAGGCGACGATATGTCGACGCCGATTCACCGAAGCGATTATTATGTCCTGCTCTCCGGCCACATCGAGAACAGCCCGTGGTTTACGTCCATCGTCGAACGCGGTCGGGATCGGGTTTGGGTGCAGGTCGACACCGACCGGCAGCTCGACAACATCTCGTATTTTCGCAAGCTGGTGTCCGCTTCGACCGCCGTCATCGGGTACGTACGCGTCACGGCGAGGTTCGACGAGCTGCTCGGCAACTTCGACGCGTACCCGATCGAGCAGGGGATTCGGCTTCGCTTGATCGATACGGCGACGGGAACCGCGCTCTACGAGCGAGGCGCGTCCGCCGGCTCCGGCGAAGACGGGTCTTATTTGATCGTCCGAGAGGACATCACGGAGACGCATTACGCCATCGAAACGTACGTCCCGCATGCGTATCTAAATAAGGACGCCAGCCGGCTGCAGCGGGTAATCGGGACCGTGTGCGCGATAAGCTTCCTTGTCATGGCCTCGATCGGCTATCTCGTGGCGCGCTTGTCCGGCAAGAAGATCAAGCGGATCGTGACGTTGGTCCAAACGTTCCAGGAAGGGAACTTCCACAAGCGGATCGGATTTTCCGGCAACGACGAGTTCGCCCATATCGCGGATGCCTTCAACCAGATGGCCGCCAGCATTCAAGAGCTGATTAAGAACGTCTACGTGCAGGGCATTCAGCGAAAGCAGGCGGAGCTCGACGCGCTGCAAGCCCAGATCAATCCGCATTTCTTGTACAATACCTTATCGACGATCGGCAGCCTCGCGAATATGGGAGAGGTGCAGAAGGTGACCGCTATGGTCCAAGGGCTTTCGAAGTTTTATCGGCTGACGATCAATCAAGGGCAGGCTTCGATCGCGCTGGAGAAGGAACTGGAGCAAGTGCAGACGTATCTGGAAATACAGAAGGTCAAATATGCGGGGCGCTTCAACGTGTATTACGATATCGATCCGGGCATTCTTCATGTGCCCGTGATTAAGCTGATTTTACAGCCGTTCGTGGAAAATGTGTTCAAACATGCCTGGTTCGAGGACGCCATCTCTATACGGATTACGGGAAGGCGGCTAGGCAAGCGCATCGAATTGAAGGTGATCGACAACGGCGTCGGCATGCGCCCTGAAACATTAGAGAATATGCGGACTCCCTCTCCTTCGAATCACTCGGATCGATACGGCTTGAAGAACGTGGAGGAGCGGATCAAGCTGAGGTACGGGCCGGATTACGGCATTCGGATCGGCAGCCGGTACGGCGCGGGAACGACGGTTCAGATCATTCTTCCGATCGAGGACGAGCCGCCCGGGGACGAAGAGGAAGCGCCGGCATAAGGCGATGGAAGGAAGAGCAACCTATGGACATTACTATTTTGCTGGTAGACGACGAAGCGGTCGATTTGGAGTGGCTGCGGAGGCGGGTGGCAGGCAACGAGCAGGTCGTCTTCCAAAGCGTAACAACCGCTTCCAGCGGCTTCGAGGCGCTCAAGATCATGGAGCAGCAATCGATCGACGTCGTGCTGTCCGACATTCGGATGCCGATCATGTCCGGCATGGAATTCGTTCGGAAGGCCAAGGAAGTGAACCCCCAGGTTCAAGTCGTATTCATTAGCGGGCATCAGGATTTCGGCTTCGCGAAGGAGGCGATTCAGCTCGGGGCCGCCGGGTATTTGCTCAAGCCGGTGGACGATCGCGAGTTGAACGACATGCTGATCGAGCTCGCCGGGAAGATCGAGAGAGAGCGGCATCAGCGGGCGTCGCTATCGGAAACGTTGTCGCTCGTGAACCAGGAGCTGGTGCTGCGCTGGTTCCACGAAGGGACGCCGGAGCAGATCGACTCGCATGTCCGCGGCTTGTTGACGCCGGTCGCGTCGGGCGGCTCGGCCGTCGCGCTCGTCGAGGTCGACGATCTGGCCTGGAAGCTGGAAGGCATGGACGAGGGAGAACGGCACGCCTTCATCGGGAAGGTCGCCGATTACATCCGCGGCTTCGCGAGAGACAACTCGTTGGGGACGGTCATCGCGGGCCGCGATCACCGGTTCGTCGTGCTGACGACGCCGCCGGAGGACGAAGCCAAGGCGCTGTTGGAACGGTTGATACAATCGTTCTATCAGTCGTTCGCCTTCTCGATCACGGTCGGGACGGGGAAATATACGACCCAAGTCGACGAGCTTCATCATTCCTATCGGCAGGCGAAGGCGGCGCTCGGCATCAAGTGGATCGTCGGGAAAAATCGGCTGATCCAAGACGCCTCCGTCTGGTCCCCGAAGGCCAAGATGGCCCCCGACGTGGAAGAGGTCGTCGATCGGATGCTGCAAGCCATGCTGGAATACGACCTCGTGACCGTCGACGATTGCCTGCTCGAGCTGTTCGGCGGGGACAGCCCGTTGTCCCGAAAGAACGAAATTTACGACCTGATCATTCGGATCAATTCCAAGCTTCATGCGGAGCTGCAGCAGATGAACGAGCATCTGTACGACATCTTGAAGTGGGAGAGCCATCAGCCCCTCATCCTCTTCCAGTTCGAAACCGTACACGACATCATCTCCTGGCTTCGAAGGAGATTCTTCGAGTTGTCCGAGCTGCTGTACTTGAAGAGACAGAAGCAGAAGCGCGGGTTGATCCATAAAATTACGGAATACGTGAAGGAGCGTTTGGATCAGAAAATTACGCTGAACGAAGTCGCCGCGCACTTCGGATTCACTCCGAATTATTTGGGCCATCTGTTCAAGGCGGAAACGAATCAATTGTTCAGCGACTTCCTGAACGAGCTGCGGATGAAACGGGTATGCGAGCTCCTGCAAGACCCGACGAAGAAAATTTACGAAATCGCCGATCAGGTCGGCTATAAGAACATTATTTATTTCAACAGGCAGTTTAAGCAATACGCGGGCGTCTCGCCCGGAGAGTATCGGAAGAAGAATAAAATGTGACGCGGCGCCGGGATCAGAACCGGCGTCTTTTTTATAAAGGAGTCGAAGGGAGAATCGTTGAATTCGTATTACTTTTCGTTGTTCCCCTTAATTATTTCGCAGCCGAAAACTTTCTATAATTAAGATACACATAGAGAGAAGAGAGGGATCAAGAATGAGACTGCGCAGGTTCTGGGATGACTTGGCAAGGTACAAGATCCTCTTGCTGATGTTGGCACCGGCCGTTCTTTTCTACCTGATATTCGCGTATCTCCCGATGGCGGGGATTGTAATCGCATTCAAGCGTTACGACTATATCGGGGGGATTTTCGGAAGCGCCTGGAACGGCTTGGACAACTTCCGGTTTTTCTTCGAATCCGGGGATGCCTGGAGGGTAACGCGAAATACGGCGTTGTACAATATCGCGTTCATCGTCGTAAACAACTTGCTCCAAATTTTCGCGGCGATTCTGCTCTTCGAGGTCGGGGGCAAGTGGTTCAAGAAGCTGACGCAGTCGGTCTTATTCCTCCCGTACTTCATCTCGTGGGTCGTCGTCGGCGCGATCGCTTATAACTTGTTAAACTACGATATCGGCACCGTGAACGCGCTGTTAAGAGGGTTAGGTTTGGAGCCGATCGACATCTACAACACGCCTTCGTACTGGCCGTTCATCCTGGTCGCCGTATCGGCGTGGAAGACGTTAGGTTATGGAACGGTTATGTACCTGGCCGCCATCACCGGCATCGATACGGAGATGTACGAGGCGGCGGAAATCGACGGCGCGAACATCTTCCAACGCGTCATGAAGGTGACGATCCCGAATCTGTATCCGACGGTCATCATCCTGGTGCTGCTCGCGGTAGGCAACATCTTCCGAGGCGACTTCGGCATGTTCTACAACATGATCGGAAATAACGGACTGTTGTTCTCTTCCACCGACGTCATCGATACGTACGTGTTCCGTTCGCTCATCACTTCGAACGATATCGGCATGTCGGCCGCGGCGGGCGTGTTCCAATCGGTGCTCGGCTTCGCGACGATTATGCTCGTCAACTACGCCGTCCGTCGATACGACCGCGACCGCGCATTATTCTAAAGGAGGCGATGACATGAACGCTAAGGATGCGAGCTTCGGTAAACCGTTCGTTCCGGCGGTTCGAAGACGGAGCCACCTGGACCGGACGCTCTTCTCGACGATCGGGTATGTGTCGCTGACGATTCTGGCGGTGCTCTGTATCGTTCCTTTCATCTTGGTCGTGTCTTCGTCCCTGACGGAAGAAAGCACGATCGTCGTGGAAGGATACCAATTCCTTCCGTTACACTTTTCGACGGAAGCGTACAGCATCTTGTTTAAATATCCGCAGCAGCTGATCAACGCGTATATCGTGACGATCGGCGTGACGGCGGTCGGTACGTTCGTAGGACTATTCCTCACCTCGATGACGGCGTACGTCCTGTCGCGGAAGGATTTCAAGTGGCGCAACGGATTCGCGTTCTACTTCTTCTTCACGACGCTGTTCAGCGGCGGTCTCGTCCCGTGGTATCTGCTCATCGTCAACTATTTGCAGATGAAGGATACCGCGCTCGCGCTGATCGTCCCTATGATGCTGAACGTCTTCTACATTATCGTCATGAAGTCGTTCATGAGCAGCATCCCGGAGGCGATCGTCGAATCGGCGAAGATCGACGGCGCCGGCGATTTCCGGATTTACGCTCAGCTCATTCTTCCGCTGTCGAAGCCGGCCTTGGCCACGATCGGATTGTTCCTGGCGCTCGCGTATTGGAACGATTGGTATAACGCCTTGCTGTTCGTCTCGAACGAGAAGCTGGTGCCGCTCCAATATTATCTATACAAAATGCTGGGCAATATGGACGGCATGAGGAAAGCTATGATGAGCGCCGGGGCCGTCAATACGACCTCGCTGCCTTCCGAGGGCCTCAAGATGGCGATGACGGTCGTGGCGACCGGTCCGATCCTCGCGGTGTACCCATTCATTCAGAAGTATTTCGTACAAGGCATGACGATCGGCGCGGTCAAAGGATAAGGATGAACCCAGGCTTTCCTGGTTTATCGATAGCATTCATCATTTATTAGGGGGAACTACCTCATGCAAAACAAAAAGATGCTTCTCGCCGCAACCCTGGCTTCCATGATGGCGCTCGCCGCATGCGGCGGCAACAACGCCGGGACCGAACCGGTCAACGAGGCTCCGGCGCAAGACGATGCTTCGCCGTCGACGGATAACGCCGCTGCGCCGAGCGAAGGCGGAGTCGACACTACGGAAGAAGTCGCTCTGAAGATGGTATTCGTCGGCCCGAAGCCGGTCGATTACGACGCGGTGTTCGCGGAAGTCAACAAAAAGCTGAAAGAGAAAATCAACGCGACGCTCGAAGGCGAGTTCCTCGATTGGTCCGACTGGGCGCAGAAATATCCGATGATGCTCGCGGCGAACGAGGACTTCGACCTCATCTACGCGGCGAACTGGGCCGGATATAACGACCAGGCGCTCAAGGGCGGCTTCCTCGAGCTGACGGAAGACATGCTGCAGAAGTACGCTCCGAAGGCCTGGGAATCGACGCCTTCGGTCAACTGGGATCAAGCGAAGGTGCAAGGCAAGCTGTATATGGTGCCGCAAAACAACGGCGAATCGGTCGAGAAGATCATCCTGTACCGCGAGGATCTGCGCAAGAAGTATAACCTCCCTGCGATCGACAGCCCGGAAGCGTTCGCGAACTATCTGTTGGCGGTCGCGCAGAACGAGAAAGGCGTCACGCCGTTCACGCCGGAGACGGGCGATTGGAAATACCACAACTTGGACCGGATCCTGCTCAAGCAGCAGAACGAGTGGAACATGTTCGACCTCGATCTTCCGTTCGCGTTCAAGCTGAAGGACGAGAAGGGCCAAGTGTTCAACGTGTACGAGACGCAAGAGTTTAAAGATTTGGTCGTGTACTACAAGGATCTCGCGGACAACAACGCATGGTCCAAGAACGTCTTGAACAGCAAGAACGACCATCAGCAGGACTTCCGCCAAGGCAAAACGGCGTCGATTACCCATAACACCGGCACGACGGGCTCCCTCATGGAGCAGATGCGCCGGGAGGGCTCCCCGTACGAAGTCGCCGTCGCCGACATCAACGTAGGCAAGGCGAAGTCGGTCGCGATCTCGACGCAGAACGGCACGGCGATCCATGCGACGTCGAAGCACCCGGAGCGCGCGCTGATGCTGATCGATCTGATGCAGTACGACAAGGAAATTCACGATCTGATCATGTACGGCGTCCAAGGCGTGCACTATGAGCCGGTCGGCGACGACTTGTTCAAATCGACGGACAAGAGCGCGAACTACACGGGCTTTTCTAACTGGAGCTTCAACTCGCCGCTTAACCGCACCAACGAAGCGTTCCCGAAAGAAGTCAGCGATATGGTGAATGGCTTCGAGAGCGGCGTCTACCACTACGCGCTCGAGACGTTCGTGTTCGATAACAGCAAGGTGAAGTCGGAAATCGCCGCCGTCGGCAACGTGATGCTGCGGTACGGCATCCCGCTCGAATACGGCTTGGTGAAGGATATCGACCAAGGCATCGCGGAACTGAATAAGCAGTTGAAGGCCGCCGGCGTCGACAAAATCCAAGCCGAGCTGCAAGCTCAGATCGACGCGTTCTTGGCGAATCAATAAGAAGTTTTCGCCCACAGCGGCAGAGAAGGCTTCAGGCTCGTATGTAACGCCTGAATCGTAAACGGATGCCGTCCTCTAGAGGACGGCATATCCGTTTATCCTTGCGCCGCTGCGTTTTATTTTCATCATGGAAACAGAGGAGCGGAGAGCATTATGACCAAGCGGTATCCCCCGATCAGCGCCAAACTGCCCGTCTTCATGCACGGGGCGGACTATAACCCGGATCAATGGCTTCATGCGCCGGAGGTGCTGAAGGAAGACGTTCGGCTGATGAAGCTGTCGCATTCGAACGTGATGGCGCTCGGCATCTTCGCCTGGGCGGCGCTCGAGCCGGAAGAAGGCGTCTTTACGTTCGAGTGGCTCGACAAGACGTTGGACGAGTTCGCGGCGAACGGCTTGTACGCTTGGCTCGCGACGCCGAGCGGCGCGCGGCCGGCCTGGATGTCGCAGAAGTATCCCGAGGTGCTGCGCGTCGGGGCCAATCGCGTGCGCAACCTGCACGGCGCCCGGCATAATCACTGTTACACGTCGCCGGTGTACCGCGAGAAGGTCGCGATTATGAACGGCAAGCTGGCCGAGCGGTATGCGCATCATCCGGCCGTGGTCGGCTGGCATATCTCGAACGAATTCGGCGGAGAGTGCCATTGCGATTATTGCCAAGACGCGTTCCGCGAATGGCTGAAGCGGAAGTACGGCACGCTCGAGGCGCTGAACCATGCTTGGTGGAACGCGTTCTGGGCGCATACGATTACCGATTGGTCGCAAATTCAATCGCCCGCGCCGCACGGGGAGATGGCGGTGCACGGCATGAACGTCGATTGGCGGCGGTTCGTCACGGACCAGACGATCGACTTCTATCGGTGGGAGGAAGCGCCGCTGAAGGCGGCGAACCCCGCGCTGCCCGCGACCGCGAACATGATGGACTTGTTCGACGGCCTCGACTATTGGAAGTTCGCCGAAGCGGTGGACGTCGTCTCTTGGGACGCGTACCCGACTTGGCACGCCGAGGCGAGCGAGGCGCAGGTCGCCTCTTGGTTCGCGTTCAATCACGACCTGTTCCGTTCGCTCAAGGGCAAGCCGTTCATGCTGATGGAGAGCACGCCGAGCCTGACGAACTGGCAGCCGGTGAGCAAGCTGAAGCGGCCGGGCATGCATAAGCTGAGCTCGATGCAGGCGATCGCGCACGGCTCGGATACGGTCCAATACTTCCAGTGGCGCAAGAGCCGGGGCTCCAGCGAGAAGTTCCACGGCGCGGTCGTCGACCACGTCGGCCACGAGCATACGCGCGTCTTCCGCGACGTGACCGAGGTCGGCGAGACGCTCGAGAAGCTGTCGAGCGACGTGCTCGGCGCGGGCACGGACGCGCGCGTCGCGATCGTGTTCGACTGGGACAACCGCTGGGCGATTCGCGACGCGCAAGGTCCGCGCAACATGGGCGTCCACTACGAGCAGACGGTCGTGCAGCATTACCGCGCGTTCTGGGAGCTCGGCATCTCCGTCGACGTCGTGAGCCGCCACGCGGACTTGTCCGCATATAAGCTCGTCGTCGCGCCGATGATGTACATGCTCGACGATGCCGCGGGGCGCAAATTCGAAGCGTACGTGGAAGCGGGCGGCACGCTCGTAACGACGTATTGGAGCGGGATCGTGGACGAGAACGATCTATGCCATCTCGGCGGCTTCCCGGGGCCGCTGCGGAAGACGCTCGGCCTCTGGTCCGAGGAGCTCGAGGGCCTGCACCCGCACGACGCGAACGGCTTCGTCTACGACGGCGCGGCATACGAGTCGCATGAGCTGTGCGATCTGATCCACAGCGAAGGCGCCGAGGTGCTCGCGACGTACGAGAGCGACTTCTACGCCGGGCGCCCGGCGCTGACGGTGAACCGATTCGGCCGAGGCAAGGCGTATTATTTGGCGACGCGGGCGAAGGAGCCCTTCTACGAGCGGTTCTACGCGAAGCTGGCGGCGGAAGCGGGCGTGAAGCGCGTGCTGGGGACCGAGCTCCCGGCGGGCGTCACCGCGCAGGCGCGGACGGACGGAGAGAACGAGTACGTGTTCGTCATGAACTTCAGCGGCGCGCCGCAGACCGTCGCGCTTGACGCTCATGCGTACGTCGACTTGGAGACCGGCGCGTCCGTGACGGGCGAGCTGGCGCTGCCGACGAACGGGATTCGCATGCTGAAGCGATAGTGGAATCGAGGAGGTCTTCCCGAACGGGAGGCCTCTTTCTTGAAACGGGGAGGAACGGACATGGAAGGAAGAATCAGATATTCGTTCGACCGGGAGTGGCGGTTTGCGCTCGGCGACATCGCCGGCGCGGAGGCCGTCGCGTTCGAAGACGGTTCGTGGCGTACCGTGCATGCGCCTCACGACTGGAGCGCGGAAGGCGCGTTCGACGAGCATGCCCCTTCCGGCGGCGACGGCGGATATCTCCCGGGCGGCGTCGGCTGGTACCGTAAGTCGTTCGTCGCCGACGAGGCATGGATAGGCCGGAAGGCGACCGTCCAGTTCGACGGCGTCTATATGAACAGCGACGTCTGGGTGAACGGGGCGCATCTAGGGCGGTACCCGTTCGGCTACGGGAGCTTCGAGTACGACCTGACGCCGCATCTCGTCTTCGGCGGAACGAACGTCATTGCGGTCCGGGTCGACAACGGCGCACAGCCGAACTCGCGTTGGTATTCGGGCTCCGGCATCACGCGCCGCGTCTGGCTGCAGGCGACGGACCGGCTGCATATCGACCGGTTCGGCGTCTTCGTAACGACGCCGGACGTCTCGCCGGACGGGGCGACGGTCGCGGTCGCAACGCGCGTCGTCAACGACGGCGATCGAGCGGCGGAGGGGATCGTTCTGCGCGCGGAGGCGCTCGATGCGCGGGGCGCCGTAATTGCGTCCGTCGAGACGGTATCGGCGCCGATCGAAGCCGGAGCGACGCTGGAGCTGCGGCAGGAGCTTCGGCTGGAACGGCCGGCGCTGTGGTCCGTCGAAAACCCGCAGCTGTATACCCTTCGAACGACGCTCGTCCGCAGCGGCGAGACGGTAGACGCGGAGGAGACGACGTTCGGCGTGCGTTCCGCCGTGTTCGACCGCGACCGCGGGTTTCTGCTGAACGGCCGTCAGGTCAAAATCAACGGCGTCTGTCTGCATCACGACGGCGGGTGCGTCGGTGCGGCCGTGCCGGTGCGGGTGTGGGAGCGGAGATTGCAGCTGTTGAAGGAGATGGGCTGCAACGGCATTCGAATGAGCCATAACCCGCCCGATCCCGAGCTGCTCGACTTGTGCGACCGGATGGGCTTCCTCGTGATGGGCGAAGCGTTCGACGAGTGGACGATCACGAAGTGGAAGAACGGGCGCGCGGACGTCCACGGCTATGCCGAATATTTCGACGCGTGGGCGGAGCGCGATCTGACGACGATGCTCCGGCGCGACCGGAATCATCCGTCCGTCGTCATCTGGAGCGTCGGCAACGAAATTCCGGAGCAGCGGGAGCCGGACGGGCACGACGTCGCCCGTCGGCTGATCGACGTCTGCCGCCGCGAAGACCCGACGCGTCCCGTGACAGCGGCCTGCGACAACATCGAAGCGGAGCCGGTACCCGCGACGGAGGCGTTCCTCGAGACGCTTGACGTGGTGGGTTACAATTACGTCGGGCGCTGGCGCACGCGGACGGAGACGTTCTATAGCGAGGACCGGCACCGGTATCCGCACAGACGGGTCATCGGGACCGAAAATCCCGGCATCGTGTCCGTCCGAGGGGAGTATTCGTTGGAGCCGTCGACGGACGAGTGGTGGCGCGCTCCGTATCCGACGGCCATGATCGGGGTCGAACAGCTCTGGAAGTATACGCGGATGCACGACTTCGTCGCCGGCGACTTCATGTGGACGGGCATCGATTATATCGGCGAGACGAGATGGCCGAACAAGAACGCCAGCTTCGGCGTGATCGACACATGCGGATTTCCGAAGGACGGCTATTATTTCTACCAGAGCCAGTGGACGGACCGTCCGATGGCTCACCTGTTTCCGCATTGGAATTGGGCGGGGCAGGAAGGGCGGGTCCTCCCGGTCGTCTGCTACACGAATTGCGAGAGCGCGGAGTTGTTCGTGAACGGCAAGTCGTTCGGGGTCAAGTCGTATGAATTTCCCCGGCAAGGGATGACGAAGGAGTGGGCGCATTTCGAACGGCCGTACGTCCACGTCACGACGTCCGATCTGCATCTGACGTGGGACGTCCCGTACGAGCCGGGCACGCTGCGGCTCGTCGGGTATAGAGGAGGCGCGGTCGCCGTCGAGACGGAGGTCGCGACGACGGGGGAACCGGCGGCGATCCTGGTCGAAGCGGATCGCGCGACGATCGCGGCGGACGGCCGCGACGTCTGCCATGTGACGGTGCGCGTCGTCGACGAGGCGGGCAGAACCGTTCCGACCGCCGACGTGCAGCTCGCGTTCCGCGCGGAAGGCGCGGGAGCGCTGATCGGCGCCGACAACGGCAAGCCCGACTGCCATGAGCCTTATAAGTCGAACCGCCGCCGGACGTTCAACGGCTTGGCGCTGGCGATCGTGCAGTCGACGCTGGATGCGGGAGACGTTCGCGTCACGGTAGAGGCCGAAGGCTTAGGCTCGGCGAGCGTAGAGCTCGAAAGCGTGGCCGATATACGTATCTATGAAGCCCGAATCTAGCGAAGACGGAAGAGGAGCCGCCTCGAGCGGCTCCTCGTTTTTTTCGTTATCGACGTTGACAACCTCAATATATTGAGATAAATTAGTATCCAACATCTACATATTGTTTTTCGAATAGGTGTCTTACTTTCGAGCCGAAAGTAGACTTAATAGGGAAGCCCGGTGAAAATCCGGCGCGGTCCCGCCACTGTATGGAGGAGTGCGCTTCAATACGCCACTGGCCGGTATTCGGCCGGGAAGGCGAAGCGCATGACGATTCCGAGCCAGGAGACCTGCCTATTCTCGACAACCCCTACGGCAGATAGGAAGGTGTCCGACGTTTGCTTCGTTTGCAGCGTGCTTTTTTTTCGCATGAGCTGTCCTCAAAGCGTATTCGGCATCGCGTTCCTTGCCGGGTGCGCTTTTTTTTATGCAGGAGAGGAGCCCGATCGACGATGTTAGTGATGTTCGAATCCAGAACCGGCAACGTGCAGCGCTTCATTCGGAAGCTGCAGCTGCCGTCGCGCAAAATCCAGGACGAGCTGACGGTGGACGAGCCGTTCGTGCTGGTCACGTATACGACCGGGTTCGGCCAGCCGCCCGAGAAGGTCATGGCGTTCTTGAACAACAATTCCGCTTTCCTTCGCGGGGTGGCGGCCAGCGGCAATCGGAATTGGGGCGAGAGCTTCGCGAAGAGCGCGGACTCTATCTCCCGCGCGTTCGGCGTGCCGATCGTCTCGAAGTTCGAGCTGTCGGGCACGAGCCGCGACGTACAAACTTTTCTCACGGGGGTACAGCGACTTGCGACATATTGAGTTGAACAATCTGCTGATGCAGCGGGATCGGGAAGGCTTCTTCCGGCTGGAGCGGGATCGGGAAGCGGTCGCCGCCTTCATGGACGAGGTGGCGGGCAAGAGCGTCGTCTTCGCGACGACGAAAGAAAGAATGAAGCACTTGATCGAACGCGACTATTACGAGAACGTCTATGCGTCCTATACCGAAGAAGAAGTCGACGACGTCTATCGGATCGCGTATCGGTACGACTTTACGTTCCCTTCCTATATGGCGGCCAGTAAGTTCTACACCGATTACGCGCTCAAGAGCAACGACGGCACGAAATATTACGAGCATTACGCGGACAGGGTCGCCATGGTGGCGCTTCATCTGGGCCGCGGGAACGTCGACGTCGCTCGCGCGTTGACGAGCGCGATGATGGAGCAGCGGGTGCAGCCGGCGACGCCGACGTTCCTCAACGCGGGGAAGAGCCGGCGCGGCGAGATGGTGTCCTGCTTCCTGCTGGAGATGGACGACACGTTGAATTCGATCAACTACGTGCTCTCCACCTGCATGCAGCTGTCGAAGCTGGGCGGCGGCGTCGCGGTCAACCTGTCGAAGCTGCGGGGAAGAGGCGAGTCGATCAAAGGGGTGGAAGGCGCGGCCAAGGGAATCATGCCGGTGCTGAAGCTGATGGAGGACGCGTTCTCTTACGCCGATCAGATGGGGCAGCGGAAGGGGTCCGGGGCCGCGTACTACAACATTTTCGGCTGGGACGTTATGGAGTTCTTAGACAGCAAGAAAATTAACGCGGACGAAAAGACCCGGTTGAAGACGTTATCGATCGGGCTGATCGTGCCGCAGAAGTTTTACGACTTGGCGGAGCGCAACGAACCGCTTCATGTGTTCGCGCCTTACACCGTGTACAAAGCGTACGGCGCGCATCTCGACGATCTGGACGTCGACGCCATGTACGAGACGCTGCTGGCCGACGACCGCGTGAAGAAGAAGGTCGTTATGAGCGCCAGAGACATGCTCGTGAAGATCGCTTCGGTGCAGATGGAATCCGGTTATCCGTACATCATGAACAAGACGAACGCGAACCGAGGCCATGCGTTGAAGAACATCGGCAGCGTGCGGATGTCCAACTTATGCACCGAAATTTTCCAGCTGCAAGAGACGTCGGAAATCGGCGATTACGGCCAGCCCGATCTCATCCGCCGGGACATTAGCTGCAATCTCGCGTCGCTGAACATCGCGAACGTGATGGAGCTTCGCAAGATCCGGGAGTCGGTGCACGAGGGGATGACCGCCTTGACCGCCGTCAGCGATATGACGGCCATCGTGAACGCGCCGGGCGTCGCGAAGGCGAACCGCGAGCTGCACTCGGTCGGGTTAGGCGCCATGAACCTTCACGGGTATTTGGCGAAGCACAAGATCGCGTACGAAAGCGAAGAGGCGAAGGATTTCGTCCGGGCGTTCTTCATGGCGGTCAATTATTATTCGATCGAAAAGAGTATGTGGATCGCGCGGGACACCGGCCGGACGTTCCAGGGCTTCGAGCAATCCGAGTACGCGTCCGGCGCTTATTTCGCCCGCTATCGGGAGACGGACTACCGTCCGGCGACCCCGCGCGTCGCAGCGCTGTTCGAGGGCGTCGACCTGCCGACGCCGGACGATTGGAGGCGGCTCGAGGAAGAAGTCCAGCGGCATGGACTATACCACGCCTATCGTTTGGCCATCGCGCCGACGCAGAGCATCTCGTACGTGCAGAACGCGACGTCCAGCGTCATGCCGATCGTCGAGCTGATCGAAACGAGGACGTACGCCAACTCGACGACCTACTATCCGATGCCGTTCCTGCAGCCGGATAACGTTTTTTACTATAAGTCCGCCTATCAGATGAACCAGTTCAAGGTGCTCGACCTGATCGCCGAAATTCAAGCGCACGTCGATCAAGGCATCTCGACCGTACTGCACGTGAACAGCGACATTACGACGCGCGAGCTCGCCCGGTACTATATTTACGCGGCTCGCAAAGGGTTGAAGTCGCTGTATTATACGAGAACGAACCGATTGTCCGTGGAAGATTGCATCGCCTGCTCGGTATAAATCGCTAGATAGGAGAACCGCCATGGAAGCATTGCGCGCCGTCAATTGGAACCGGTCGGACGACGACTTTACGATTAACTTTTGGAATCAGAACATTATGCAATTTTGGACCGACGAGGAGATTCCGCTGTCGGACGACAAGATGTCGTGGCTGACGCTGTCGGACGAGCAGCGCGACGTCTATATGAAGGTGCTCGCAGGGTTAACGCTGCTGGACACGGTGCAGGGCGGCGTCGGCATGCCGAGGCTCGTCGAGCATGTCGACGGATTGCAGCGCAAAGCCGTCCTCAGCTTTATGGGGATGATGGAGCAAATCCACGCGAAGTCGTACAGCAGCATCTTCACGACGCTGGCGACGGGCGAAGAAATCGACCGCCTGTTTCGGTGGGTCGAACGGCATCCGTTACTGCAGCGGAAGGCGGAAACGGTGACGGCTTACTACAATTCTATTACGGATCGCAAAGGGTTGTACTTGGCGATGGCCGCCTCGGTGCTGCTTGAAAGCTATTTGTTTTACAGCGGCTTCTTCTATCCGCTCTACTTGGCGGGGCAAGGGAAGATGACGAGCAGCGGCGAAATCATCGATCTCATTTTGCGGGACGAGAGCATCCATGGATTGTACGTCGGCGTACTGGCCCAGGAGGTGTTCGCGGAGCTGCTTCCGGGCGAGCAGGCCGAAGCGGAAGAGACGGTGCGGGGGCTGCTCGACTTGCTGCATGACAATGAGACGCGCTACACGGAAGAGGTGTACGCTCCCGTCGGACTGGCCGGCGAAGTGACGGCGTTCCTTCGCTACAACGCGAACAAGGCGTTCATGAACTTGGGCCTCGAGCCGCCCTTCGCCGAGGAGGAGATCAATCCGATCGTCATGAACGGGCTTCGCACCCAGACGAAGCAGCACGATTTCTTCTCGAAGAAGGGGAACGGCTACGTGCGCACGATTCGCGTCGAACCGCTGCGGGACGAGGATTTTGTGTTCTGAACATCGCTTGAATAAAAACCTCGATTCGTAAGCTTTTCAACGAATCGAGGTTTTTCAATGATTGACGATGTAGAAGTTTGGGGACAGTAACGACATACGCGGAACACTATGATTCGGAGGGATAGGGTTGAATGAGTCCCGTAAGTCGACGCGTTATCGGCGACAAAAGGCCTTTGTCAGTATGTACGGCACGACCCAGCTACAACCCAAGAAGCCTCTGGTTGTGGCTGCTTGGTCGGTGGCCTTCCCGGGCTTCGGTCATCTTCTCCTGAACAAATATTTACGCGGGTATGCGTTGCTCCTATGGGAATTCTTCATCAATCAAAGAATCCAATTGAATACAGCCATGGTTTATTCCTTCAACGGTCAATTTCAAGCGGCTAGGGATATCCTTGACCCGAAATTGATGGGATTGTACATTCCTGTCTATCTCTTCGCGATTTGGGACAGCTACCGAACGACCGTCGACTTGAATAAGCTATATGTACTCGCCGATCGGGAAAACGCCCCGACCCGAAGCTTTACGATAGGGGCGCTGGAGATCAATTACTTGGATAAGCGCAAGCCTTGGCTTGCCGCAATGTGGTCGGCAGCGATTCCGAGCATAGGACAGTTGTACATGCATCGGATCGTATTTGCTGCATCTGTGCTTCTTTACACCATCTTCATCGTTGAGAATTCAAGATTATTGTTGTCCATCCACTATTTAATCCTCGGGGATGTGCAAACTTCTTCCGCCGTCCTGGATGTGCAGTGGGTACTGTATTTTCCGTCGTTTTATTTCTTTACGATTTACGATGCGTACATCAATGCCGTGGAAAACAATAATCTGTACGACGATGACTTACGAAATTATTTGATTCGGAAGTATCAACCGGCCGGGAAAGTGATCCGTCCAGGAAAAAAGGTGGTCTAGTGCAAATTTTCGCTACATTCGAATATTCCCCTCTTCTCGAGCTGGCGATTTCGGAATTAAAGGCTAGGGACGTAGGGGAAATATACGCCGTGCCTTTGGCTTTGCGAAATGAAGATCCGAGGATTTTGGATACGATTCATCGCTCCGACGGAGTTTCTTACATAGACAAAGGATTTATTTTGGCATTCCTGCTTGCCACGATCGGGGCGAGTAAGGGTTTCGTGTGGGAATGGGGCCCCGTGATCTGGGGATTGATCGGAGCAGCCAGCGGAATAGTGCTCGGCCTTGCGATCAGTTGGTGCCAGATTGCGTACAAACGAAGGAGAACTCGCCTTCGGATTCGGAAAGGAACGAAAGGAGACGTCATCTTGATCGTGACATGCGACGAAGGACAAGTCCACGTCGCGAAGGATATACTATGGGATCATCAGGCGATCGGCTTGGCCGTAACCGAATAGAAAGCCTTTCCGCCTTTCCCCTTGCATGGGAGTCGAAGGAAGTCGGCATCCTATGGGCAAGGGGTGAGATGTCATGCGACAGGTAACGAAGGTGTTTTGGATCGCCTTGGCGGTATGCCTTGTGTTCGTGGGGTGGGGCGCGGCGTTTCCGGACCGATTGTCAGGCGTGATGACCGACCTGCAGTCGTTCTTTCTGGAATCGTTCGGTTGGTTTTACCAATTGTGCGCTACGTTATTTTTACTGTTCGCCGTGTTTTTGGTATTCAGCCGGTACGGGAAGATTAAGCTCGGCCAACCGGAGGACGTGCCCGACTTCAATCGATTGACGTGGTTCGCGCTGTTGTTCAGCGCGGGCATGGGCATCGGGCTGCTCTTCTTCGGGGTGTCCGAGCCGATCTCCCACTTCGCCAATCCGCCGCTCGGCGAGGCGAAGACCGACGAAGCGGCGAAGATCGCGCTGCGATACACGTTTCTTCACTGGGGCTTTCACGCCTGGGCGATCTATGCGACGATCGCGCTCGCGCTCGCGTACTTTAAGTTTCGCAAGGGGTATCCGGGACTCATGAGCGCGGCGCTTATTCCGTTGTTCGGCGATCGAACCAAAGGCGTGGCCGGGACGACCATCGATACGATCGCCGTCTTCGCGACGATCTTCGGCGTAGCCGCGTCGCTCGGGCTGGGGGCCGCGCAAATTAACGGAGGCCTCAGTTATTTGACGGGGATTCCGAACCACTTCGGCATTCAGATCGTTATTATCGCCATCGTGACCGTGCTGTTCCTTCTCTCGGCGGGGACGGGACTCAAGCGGGGCATCACGTACCTAAGCAATATCAATATGGGGCTGGCGACGATTTTGTTTTTCGCGGTGCTGTTCGTAGGTCCTACGTTGTTTTTGCTAAATCTGTATATCACGACGCTCGGCGAATACATTCAGAATTTGCCCAGCATGGGGCTGCGTCTGGCGCCGTTCAACCCCGAGCGCGCGGCTTGGGTGCAAAGCTGGACGATCTTCTACTGGGCGTGGTGGATCGCTTGGGCGCCGTTCGTCGGCACGTTCATCGCCCGCGTATCGAAGGGAAGAACGGTCCGGGAGTTCGTCGTCGCGGTGACCGTCATTCCGACGCTCGTCTGTACGGTCTGGTTCGCCGTCTTCGGCGGCACCGCGCTCGATTTGGAATACCGGCTCGGGGTGCCGATCTCGGACCGAACGCTGGAGACGGCCATCTTCGCGGTATACGAGCAGCTTCCGCTGCGAGGCATCTTAGTGGTCGTCACGTTACTCTTGATCGCGACGTTCTTTATTACGTCCGCCGATTCCGCCACCTTCGTGCTCGGGATGCAGACGACGAACGGCAGTCTCGAACCGCCGACCAGCGTCAAGACGATCTGGGGGCTCCTGCTCTCCGCTTCCGCGATCGTGCTTATGATGTCCGGGGGGCTCGAGGCGATGCAAACCGCGATCATCGTGGCCGCCTTCCCTTTAGCGTTCGTACTCATTCTCATGGTGGTCTCTATGCTGAAGTCGTTCAACGGCGAGCTTCGTCCCGCCTCCGGCTCGGGCCGGGGGGCGGCGCCGTTCGAGGAGCGCGAGGGCGGCAGGCTCTCTTTCCCCGGCCGTAAGGAGAAGGCGAAATAAAGCGCAACGAAAAAAAAAAGCGATCGCGCCCCCGGGAATGCTCCGGGGATGCGATCGCTTCTTGTTTTTATTCCTCTTTCGGCACGAGCTCGAAAATAGCGCCGGACTCGAAGGCGTCGATCAACCGGCCCAGCCATAGGTAATATTTTCGCGCCTCGTCCAGCTTCTTCTCGTCGTGATCCAACACGTCTGAGAGCGCGCCGTCTTGCGTCTCCTCCGCTTCGCGGCGGAGCTTGCGGACCTCGACCAGCGCCTTGTTGATCGCCGAGATGTTCATCTCGATCGACTTGCGCCACTCCACGGAGAAGTAGTCGATGAACGTCTGGTGCCAATCGTGCTCCACGACGTATAAATCCTTCCGCGATCCCTTCCCCCATACCTTGTGGACCATCTTGAGATCGATTAACGTACGCATGCCCGTACTCATGCTCGTCTTGCTCATGCCCATGACGTCGCCCATCTCGTCGAGGGTTACCGGTTCGTTCTGAAAATACATATGCCCGTACATATGCCCGATAGACAAGGTAATCCCATATAAGTCCATATTGCTGCCGATCGTCTCGATGACGCGCTGGCGGATGGACTGAATCTTAGCGATATGCTCGTTCGATAGACTTTGCAGTTTATTCATTCGTTGTGTTTCCCTCCTTCTGCGGGGGAGTCGCGAGCGTTGAGACATTTAATCCTCATTGTAGGAAACGATGCCCTCCATGTAAAGAGCGAGCCATGGACAGAATTGGGAGCATATTAGAGTATTCTGTATGTAACGTACGTAAAGTTTAAACTTTACAAACTATACGACCTATTTTCCGTTTTGACCCATTCGACCCCCTCCCTTTAGACTTAAGCCCAGAGCAACAAAGACGCAACGGAAAAGAAGAGAGGGGGAGCAGGATGCCGATCATTGAGGCGAAGCAAGTGACCAAGATATTCGGTAACGACCCGAAACGGGCCCTCCCGCTGCTGAAGCAAGGGTGGTCGAAGGAAAAGATCCTGGCCGAGACGGAGCTGACCGTCGGCGTGAACCGGGTGGATTTCTCGATCGAGCCCGGCGAAATTTTCGTCATCATGGGGTTGTCGGGCAGCGGGAAGTCGACGTTGGTACGGCTGTTGAACCGATTGATCGAGCCGACGGACGGGCAAGTGCTGATCGACGGGAAAGACATCGTGAAAGCGGACGCGGAGCAGCTGCGCGAAATCCGCCGGAAGCAAATCAGTATGGTGTTTCAGAAATTCGCCTTATTCCCGCATCGTACCGTCTTGGAAAATGTTGAATACGGCCTCGAGGTTCAAGGAGAGCCGAAGAAGCAGCGCCGCGAGAAGGCGATGCAAGCCTTAGAGCTCGTAGGCCTGAGCGGCTGGGAACATAAGAAGCCGGATGAGCTGAGCGGCGGCATGCAGCAGCGGGTCGGACTCGCGCGAGGACTCGCCAACGACCCGGACGTGCTGCTCATGGACGAAGCGTTCAGCGCGCTCGATCCGTTGATCCGCAAGGACATGCAAGATGAGCTGCTGCAGCTCCAAGCGCAGATGAAGAAGACGATCGTCTTCATTACCCACGACTTGGACGAGGCGCTGCGCATCGGCGACCGGATCGCGCTCATGAAGGACGGCGCCGTCGTTCAGATCGGTACGCCGGAACAAATCTTGACGAATCCGGCGAACGATTACGTCGAACGGTTCGTCGAGGACGTCGACTTATCCAAGGTGCTGACGGCGGCTCACGTCATGCGGCGGCCGGAGACGGTATCGCCCGACCGAGGTCCGCGGGTCGCGCTGCAGCTCATGAAGGAAAGGGGCGTCTCCAGTCTCTATGTCGTCAATAACGAGCGCAATCTGCTCGGCGTCGTTACGGCGGACGACGCGTCGTCCGCGGTGAAGGACGGGAAGACGCTGCATGACATTATGATCAAGGACGTGCCCGAGGTGCGTCCCGACACGGTCTTGAACGATTTATTTCAAATCATGAGCGACACCCGCGTGCCGGTCGCGGTCGTCGACGAGCAGAACAAGCTGCGCGGCATCATTATCCGAGGCTCCGTCCTCGGCGCGCTCGCCGGCAATCAAAACGTGGGAGGAGGGTAAGCTTACTCATGGGAATTCCCAGAATACCGTTAGGGAAATGGGTCGAAGCATTGGAGTCGTGGTTGGAAAACCATGTCCAGCCTTTGTTCGACGTTATACGGCTGGTTATCGCTTCCGTCGTGGACGGATTCGAATTCGTGTTCCAAACGATCCCGGCTCCGATCACGATCCTGCTGCTTACGGGCATCGCATACGCCCTCGGGCGCTGGCGGCTCGCGGTCTTTACGGCGGTCGGGTTTCTGCTCATCTGGAATATGGGACTGTGGGATCCGACGATGCAGACGTTGGCGCTGGTGCTCACCTCGGCCGTCATCTCGATCGTGCTCGGCGTCCCGATCGGCATCTGGTGCGCGCAGAGCAATACGGTTCGGAACGTCGTCACGCCGATTCTCGACTTCATGCAGACGATGCCTGCGTTCGTGTACCTGATCCCGGCGGTGTCCTTCTTCTCGCTGGGCGTCGTGCCGGGCGTCATCGCTTCCGTCATCTTCGCCATCCCGCCGACGATTCGGCTGACCAACCTCGGCATTCGGCAGGTGCCGAAGGATTTGGTGGAAGCGGCCGAAGCGTTCGGCTCCACCCCGACGCAGAAGCTGGTGAAGCTGCAGCTGCCGCTGGCCGTGCCTTCGATCATGGCCGGGGTGAATCAGACGATCATGCTGTCGCTCTCCATGGTCGTCATCGCTTCGATGATCGGGGCGCAAGGCGTCGGGTCGAAAGTTTATCAAGCGATTACCCAGGTCAAGACGGGGGTCGGGTTCGAAGCGGGCCTCGCGGTCGTCATCCTGGCGATCGTGCTCGATCGATTCACACATCATCTTGTTCATAGGAAAGGGAGAGGATCGAATGTTTAAGAAGTCTATGGGGAAAAGTGTCGCGCTCTTGCTGGGGGCTTCGCTGATCGCGGCGGGCTGCTCTACGGGCGGCGCGGCGAAGAAGGAGCTGACGCTCGCTTACGTCGCTTGGGATTCGGAGATCGCGAGCACGCATGTAGTCGAATACGTGTTGGAGAACGAGCTCGGATACGAAGTGGAGATGCTCCAAGTCGACGCGGGTCCGATGTGGACGGGCGTCTCGGACGGCAGCGCGGACGCGATGGTCGCCGCGTGGCTCCCGTCCACGCATGAGAGCTATTATAAGGATAACGAAGGGAAGTTCGTCGACCTCGGACCGAACTTGGACGGAACCAAAGTCGGGTTGGTCGTTCCCGCGTACATGGACGTCGCCTCGATCGAGGATCTGAAGAAGCCGGAGGTCGCCGAGCTCGTGGACAGCACGATCATCGGGATCGAACCGGGCGCGGGCATCATGATGGCTACGCAAGAGGCGCTTCCCGCCTATGGCCTCGAAGGTTGGACGCTGCTCGAAAGCTCGTCCGCCGCGATGGCGACGGAGCTGCAATCCGCGTATAAGGATCAGAAGCCGATCATCGTAACGGGTTGGACGCCGCACTGGAAGTTCGGGAAGATGGATTTGAAATACCTCGAAGACCCGCAGGGCGTCTACGGCGGAGACGAGCAAATTCATACGATCGTGCGGAAGGACTTGGAGAAGGATCATCCGGACGCGTACAAGCTGCTCGACGCTTTCAACTGGACGCCGGACGAGATGGCGGCCGTCATGGTCGACATCCAAGAAGGCGCGGAGCCCGCGGATGCCGCGAAGGCATGGGTAGAGGCGAACGAGGACAAAGTGAAGTCGTGGTTGGAGTAATCGAACCCGCATGAAGAAGAGGCCGGTCCGGGAGCGTCCCGGAGCCGGCCTCTTGCGGTTTCGTTAGGCTTCTTCGCTTCTGTACAGCTTCTTGCCGATCCACGTCTGGGCGACGACGATCATGCCGCCGACCGTCCAATACAGCGGCAGCGCGGCGGGGGCGGTGAAGGAAAACAAGCCCATCATAACGGGGGACAGCAAGCCGAGGAACGCCATCTGCTTCTGCTGTCCGTTCGCCGGGGCGGAGCCCGTCTGGGATACCTTGAATTGTACGAAATACACCGCGGCGGCGAGGAACGGCAGGATCAAGTCCGGATGTCCCAGGTTAAACCAAAGGAACGAATGGGACGCGATTTCGGGCGTTCGGCGGATAGCGTAGTAGAAGCCTAATAATATCGGCAGTTGGATCAAGGCAGGCAAGCAACCGACAGCGAGCGGATTGAATTGATGCTTCCGATACAACGCCATCATCTCTTGCGACTTGGCTTGTTGGGCGGCGCGATCCGCTCCCTTGTCCTTATATTTCTCCTGCAGCTCTTGGAGCTCCGGTTGGAGACGTTTCATCTTGGACTGCATCTCCGACGAGCTCTTCAGCTGCCGCATCATCAGCGGCATGAGCGCCAGACGGATCAAGACGGTCACCAGGATAATGGATAAGCCGTAATCCCCGTGAAACAGACGTGCGAAATAGGAGATTAGACGGGAAAACGAATAGACGAAGTAATGGTCGAACCAACCGGCGCTGTTGGCGTCGATCGGGGCGGTCGTCGCGCCGCAGCCGCTCAACGCGAGCGCGATTCCGATCAGCAGGGCGATAGCGATCGGACGCCGCAGACGGGCGAATCCGAACGCTCCGGCCGATGCGGTCGAAGTTTCCATAAGAATAAAGTTCCTCCTCGTTCGTAGTCGTTCGTCGTTGCCAAGTACGAACGGGAGGAAGAGTCGCCATCGTCGGTCGGCGCTTTGCGCCTGACGCGGCTTAACGCCTTGCGAAGCGAAGCCATCGATTCCATGGCGGCTCTCTCTTGATCGGCGGAGGCGCCGTTCGACGGCGAACGCGAGGCGGAATAGGCGGCGACGGCGACCGACGCGGCGGTCAGCCGCAGTCCGATAAAGCCGAATAACAGGCTGACCGAGCCGAGAAGCGAGATCGCTTCGAACAACAAATCGGGAAGATCCGGGTACATCCGGATTCACCTCCTTCATCCCTACAATTACAACGTTCATACGAAGGGAGAAAGGAGCGGTTTCGGACATTTTCGAGGGAAAAGCGCCAAGAAAATTATGTTGACAAAATAAAATATTTATGTTATAATATTAAATTTTTATGTTGAATTTCTATTTCGATTAGGATATAAATGTATATGTTTCAATGAAATCTTAAAGATTGAAGGTGTCCCCATGGAAAGTCTGCCTTGTCAGGGGTGCAAGGGTTTATGCTGCGGACCGGTACCGATCACCAAGGACGAACGCAAGCGTATCCTTAAGAAAATCCGATCGATGCCGCCGAAAGAGCGGGCGGCGCTGCAGAAGCAGGAGCGCTTCTACGGCACATGCATCTTCTACGACCTCGATCGGGACCGGTGCGGGATCCATGCCGCAAGACCGGCCGTGTGCCGGGCGTTCGGCTATTATAAGAATTTAGTTTGTTTCCGCAAGCCGGAAGCCGCTTCGAAGGGGCTTTGGCTGCAGCATCCCTCGGATTACGAGGGCGTGTTGAGCGAAGATTTCACTTGGAAGGACTTTGCGTAAACTTTATTGTCTATTGTAGACAATCTATATGCAACCGCCTTCATGAATGATATGATTCGAGCATAGAAGCAACGTATCGCATCGAATCGATCCTTCGGCAAAGGCGGCGGACCAGATGAAATCCGAAAAGCGAAGCAAACATCCGTTCAACCTCTATCTTACGTCCGGCGAGTATATGAAGGTTATCGGCTCGCAGGACGGGTATTTCCCGGACTTCGGCCATCATGTGGCGAACGAGATGGGCGGCGTCTGGCTGCACCCGATCAAGCTGTTGGACGGCTTCTGGCTTCGCGTGACCGACCCGTCCCGCGGCATCTCCGTTTGGGCAAGGGCGGACGAGTATGCGACGCTGCCTTGGGGGAATACGTTCCGCTACGATCATGGGTTGGGGCATATCCCCGTCTCGATCGAGCGAGTCCAGTTCGCGCCGGAGACGGAGAAGGGGCTTGTCGTTCGCTACGAAATCTACAATTCCGCAGCTGCCGAGACGGCGCTCGAGCTGGAGCTGCTGGCGCGAACCGATCTTCGCCCGGTATGGCATTCCGAGACGATCGGCGTCGTCGACGGGCCGGCCGACGAAGCGCGGGCGCTGTCGAGTCGTCTGGCGCTGGCGAAGGACGGCGACCATGATTGGTACGCTTGCGTCGGCACGGATTTGCCCGGCGAACAATATAGCATAGGCGGGCAGCTGTACGGGCCCGAATTCACGAGCGGCAACGGCGCGGGCATCTCGTTCCGTGCGTCCGTCGCGTTGGCGCCGGGAGAGCGTTTCGTCTTCCATCTCGTCGTGTCGGGCTCCACCGAGAGCGGCGAGGCATGCGAGCGGACGTATCGGCTGCTCGAGGACCCCGCCGAGCGGCAGCGGCTGCTCGAAGAGAAACAAGCCGCTTACGAGGCGATTCGCGCGCGAGCGTCGCTCGAGATCGAAGGCGATCCGGATTTCTGCGACGTCTTCGCGTGGGCGAAGTGGAATACGCAATGGCTCGTCCAACGCGTGGACGGCATCGGCCGGGGGCTGACGGCAGGGTCGCCGACGTACCCGTGGTGGTTCGGCTGCGACAACGCGTACGCGCTGCAGGGCGTATTGGCCGTCGGCGACCATCGACTCGCGCTCGAGACGGCGAAGCTGCTGCTGGAATTTTCGAAGCGGGCGAACGGCAACGGGCGCATCATTCACGAGGCGACGACGATGGGCGTCGTCGCGAATCCGGGCAATACGCAGGAGACGGCGCATTATATTTGTCTCGTCTGGGAGCTGTACCGCTGGACGGGCGATCGAACCGTGCTCGAGGATAACTACGAAGCTTGCGGCAGCGGCATGGACTGGCTGCTCGGCGAGATGGACCCGGACGGCGACGGCCTCCCTTCGGGTTATGGCATTATCGAAATCGCGGGACTGAATATGGAGTTGATCGACTCCGCCGCGTATACCGCCGCCGCGGCGGGGGCGATGTCGCGAATCGCCGCGGAGCTTGGCGCCGGGGAGGAAGCCGCGGCTTACGCCGTGTTGGAGAAGCGGCTGACCCGCGCCGTGAACGAGACGTTCTGGGACGAACGCGAGGGGCTCTTCTGCGACGCAGTCGCTCCGAAGAAGGACTTGCTGCCGAAGGTCGACGACATCGTCTCGATGGCGGAACGCCACGGCGCCGAGGGGGTCCGCGAGGCGCTGGAGCGGCAGCTAAGCGAGACGGAGGGGCTCGAAGCGGACCGCGGGTGGCTCATTCAGAAAAACTGGGTCATCTCGACGCCGATGGAAGCGGGCGTCGCCGATCGGGCGAAGGGCGAGCGCGCCGTGCGGAACATGCGAAACGAGGCGTTCGTCGGCGAATACGGCTCGTACTTGTCGGCCGTGCTGCAGCAAGGGACGATGACGATCAGCACGGGCGCGCATGCGGTGGCGGAAGCCCGATACGGCGACCCCGAGGCGGCGCTCGAGTTGCTGCGGCGAATGAACCGCTCCTTCTCGACGGCGCTGCCGGGGTCGATCTGCGAGATGTCGCCGGACTACGGCTGCATCGCGCAGGCGTGGACGCTGTACGCGCTCGCCGTGCCCGTCGTCATGCATCTCATCGGGCTGCAGCCCGAAGCGCATCGAAGGCGCGTTCGGCTCGAGCCGAAGGTGCCCGCCTCCTGGGAAGGGCGCTGGATCCGCCTTCGCGACGCGCGGGTCGGCGATGCGTCGCTGGATATCGCGCTGCGCAAGGAAGGCGGGAAGCTCGCCGTCGAGATCGTCAACGCGTCGGGCCTTACGGTCGTCGTGTCATGGAACGGACGGGTCGTCGAATCGGCGGAAGCCGATATTCGATTCGCGTTGGATCGATAGAGAACAATGTCGACAACTTGAAAACGGTCGGTCAGGAGGTCTATTCCTGACCGACCGTTTTCACTATTTGGCTTATTGCCGTTCGCTTAAGGAGGTTATGGGCGAGTGAAAGCCACCCGACCTCCAAGCTCACTTTGGCAAGCTTCGAAGTTGGGTTTAATGACGACAGGCGGCTCATTCGGTTTTACAGAAGCGCGAGCCGGAACCCGTACCCCTTCCCGCTAAGAGCATGATTGTAAAAAGAAGGAGCCGCCCCTAAGTCATTTTACGACTTTCGGGACAGCCCCTTCTTGTTTCCTGCAACGAAGGTTCCGAAAATATAGAGATTCGCAAGAAAATACAGTTCCCCCGCGGCGCCGTCTCGGGGACAATAGATGTTGTATGCCTTGAGGAGAGAGGGAAGCATTGGGACATGAAACGATACATGTATCGATCGACGATTCGCCGCGCCGATTCGGCCGAGTCTTTCGCCGAGGCGTTCGCCTCATCGCGTACGGAGCTCGAGACGTCGCTCATGAGCGCGGGCGTGCGGGCCTTTTCCTTATTTCGCTGGGACCGGCATCTCTTCGCTTACCTCGAGACGGACGGCGACGCGTTCCGGCTGGAGTTCCCGCCGGCGCTGCAAGCGCGGCTCGAGGCGTGGCCGGGAGAGGAGGAGCCGCGGTATGCCGTGCCGATGGTCGATATTTTCCACGACGGAGAACCGATCGATCGGATACGGTGGAGGGCGGGCCGGAGCGTGGAAGAGAGCGTAGGCGCTCTCGCGCGGTTAAAACCGGAGCAATACGCGAGTTACGTGTTCTACCATTATCAGATGCAGGAGGAGCAGCCGGAGACGTTCAATCAGACGTACTTGATCGGCTCGCACGAGCGACTCCTGTTCTCGTATTCGGAGCGCCCCGCGAGCCTGAGCGGCCGACCGAGAACGGGCAAGCTCCGTACGAAGCATACCCCGAACGACTGGCAAGAGGTCATGGAACCGCATTTCGAGCCGTGGACCGACGCCGGCGAAGACGAGCGCCTCTGGAGGAAGCTGGAGCGAATTTGCTCTTTCGGCACAATGACGACATAGAAGACGAGCGACGGACGGTCCTCGTATCGGAAGGGGCTCAACGCGACATGGAACTTATGATCGAATCATCTTACGATGCCTTAAGCGAATCCGCGGCTCGACTCGTCGAGACGGCGCTGGCGCGCAAGTCCGACGCCCTGATCTGCTTGCCGACGGGCCATACGCCGCTCGGCCTGTTCCGGAAGCTGACCGAATCTCCGAAAGCGCCCGAACGGTGGCGCGGCGCGACGGTCGTCGCGTTGGACGAATACTTGGGCGTTCGACCGGAGCAGCCGCACTCCTTGATCGGTTGGCTGCGGCGGGAGCTGCTGGACGGGCTCGAGATCGGGAACGATCGTCTCCTGCGCGTCGACCCGGTGCATCCGGAGCCGTCGGCGGCTTGCGCCGCGCTCGATCGCGAGATCGAAGAGCGCGGCGGCATCGAGCTGACCGTGCTGGGGCTCGGGCCGAACGGGCATATCGGCTTCAACGAGCCGGGAACGGCGGCCGACTCGGCCACCCGAGTCGTGCGATTGGCGGAAGCGTCGATCGCGTCGAACGCGGCGTATTGGAAAGCCCGCGGCGGCTACGAGCCGGAGTACGGCCTTACGCTCGGCATGGGAACGATTTTGCGGCACTCCAAGACGATTGCGCTGCTCGTTTCCGGAGCGCATAAGGCGGACATTTTCCAACAATTCCTACGGCAATCCCCATCCCCTGCGATTCCCGCGACGCTGCTGAAGCAGGCTTCGAGGCTGATCGTCCTCGCGGACGAGGCGGCCGCAGGGAAAAGCGAGATCCGCCAAACGGAGGACCGATAACCGATGCTGAAATCGTATAAAACCAAACGTCTGCACGTGAAAGACGGCCGCTTCCGGCTGGACGGCCAGCCCTATTACCTGCAAGGCGTCAGCTTCTTCAACGCGCTGTTCAACGACGCGTTCAACCGGAGCGAGGAGGACCGTCGGGCGTGGTTGGCGAAGTTTAAGGCGTACGGCGTCAATTGCCTTCGCGTCTGGTGCCAGTGGGATTTGAATCCGAAAGTCAAGACGTTCATCGACGTCCATCCGGATCACACGTTGTATACGGAAGACGGACAAGTGAAAGACTTGTACTTCGAGCGTCTTGCGGCGCTGCTGGCGGAAGCCGACGCGCTCGATATGACCGTCGAGGTCGCGCTCTTCGTCGTCGAGCGGTACGAGCATCCGATCGCGCCGTTCCCGCTATGGGCGCACGAACGCGCGGCGGCGGAGATGACGAGAAGGCTGCTGCCGTATCGGAACTTGATTTTGCAAATTTGGAACGAAAATTCCGTCCACGTCCCGATCCTGTACGAGACGATCAAGCGCATCGATTACGCCCGCATCGTGACGAATTCGCCGGGGTACGCGGATTCCGTCTACCGGGGCACCCACGAGCATAACGATCTGGTCGACGTGCTGACGCCGCATACGAACCGTTCCGAGGATGAATTTTACAAGGCGGCCGTCTTGGAGCTGGAAATGCTGATGGAAAAGTATCGCAAGCCGGTCATCGACGACGAGCCGGCGCGGAACGGCACGCTGAAGTTCGGCGGCAGAGAAGGCACGACGCCGCAGATGCACATCGAGCAAATTCGGAGCGTCCGCGCGCTCGGCGCTTATCATATCTACCATCACGACATGTTCCAGCTCGGCTACGGGGATCCTTCGATCCCGCCGTCCGGCATCCCGGACCCGGAGTTCAGCCCGTACCACCGCCAAGTCTTCGAATGGCTGAAGGCCCATCCGACCTGGTAAACGACGATCGACGACGAGAGGAGGGGGAGAACGGATGGTTTTTATGAAAAGGTTTCGATCCCGCAAATACCTGCAGCGGCTGCTCCTCTCGATCGTGCTGCTCGTCGTTCTGACGTCGATGATCTCCTCGGCGATTCTGTTTTATTATTCGGAACAGACCGGCCTCGACATTCAATACGAGGCCAATCGGAAAGTGCTCGCTCAGACGAAATACAATATCGATTATATGAGCGAGATCGTGCACAACCTAGGTTGGTCGGTTTATAACGACTACGAACTGGCGAATTTGTTTTACAGCGACGATATCGCGATCGAGGACGTCTATCAGCCGCTCCGGAAGCTGCAGAACGTGGTGTCCTCGACGGATTTCCTGAATTCGATCATGATTTACAACAGCTATAACGACTCGTTCTATTCGACGGAATATTATCCGATGGATGCGCGCATCAAGCCGCTCGAAGCGAAAATCTACAGCGTCGTCTCCGATTATTTCAAGGAAAGCGCCGTGCAGCCGAATACGGAATGGATTCCGTTCCGGTCGTCGGAGGACGGCGAGATCGAGTTTTTCGCCTTCTTCCTCTTCGAAGCGTTGTCGGGCAATCCGACGGCCCGCAATAAGAGCACGTTGATGATGAATGTGCGGACGGACTGGTTTTTCGAGAACCTCCAAGTCATCAACGATCTTGCGGCGGAAGAAAGCGAGACGTTCGTCATGGACGAGAACGGGCTCATTCTGAACCCGCCCCGGACCGACGGCCCCGATCCCGCCGAGGTGTCCGCTACGCTGCTCGAACACGTGGCGGCGACCGGCAACGAGATGGACTTCCTCACGGCGAAGGTCGGCGCGGACGAGATGATCTTTACGTACTTAACGTTGGACAACGGATGGCGGATCGTCTCCGTTCAACCGTACGACGTCGTCTTCGCCAGCATTCGGCAGCTTCGGCTGACGTATTTCTCGATTGCGGCGGGGCTGCTGCTCCTGTCGATCGTCGTTTCCTTCGTCGTCTCCCAACGCCTGTATCGGCCGATCCAGCAGATGGTGACTAAGATCGTGGACGCCGAGCCGGGAACGATGAAAGGGAAGGACGAAATCAATTCGATTCTAAGCGTATACAATCGCGTTACGGACGAGATGCGCTTCATCCGCAAGCACTACGACGCCGCGAAGGATATCGCGAAAAATTACTACCTGCGGACGATCGTCACGAACAGTCCGTCGTTCACGGAGGAGCAATTCCGCGCCACCGTGGAGCAAAACGCTTTGAACGTCCGGCCGGACGGCGCGAAGGCGGTCGCCTTGCTTGCGATCGATCGCTACAAGGCGTTCGACGAACGGACGGCGTACGCGGACCGGAAGCTGTTGTCGTTCGCGATTTCCAACATCTCGGAGGAGATCGTGTCCAAGCGGTTTCCGAACGAGGCGATCGACGTCGGCGAGGGCCGGTTGGCCATCTTGATCAGCGCGGACGCCGGCGACCCGGGGCTGGCGGAAGACGCGGCGGCGCTCCTGAACGAAACCCTGGAGGTCATCGGACGGTTCTACGGATTGTCGCTGACGGCCGCGATCAGCCCGTTCCGGGAAGGGCACGCCGAAATTACCGAGCTGTATCAGCAGGTGCAGGAGCTGATGCTGTATCGGCTCGTGTTCGGCCAGGGCTCGGTCATTACGCCGGAGCGGGTCGCGGCCCGCGAAGAGACGGCGCCGGCCCCCGAGCTCGAACGCCGATGGGTCGAGGCGATCCATCTGAGCAACGTGGAACAGTTCCAAGAGTATACGAGGAAGTCGTTCGAAGCGTTCAAGGGGCTGCCGTACGAACAAATCATTCACTCCGTGCTGCACTTGGTGTTCCTGCTGCAGCAGGCGGCGAAGTCGTCCGACAAGCGGAAGGCGGGCGTCTCGTTGACGTTCTCCGCGCTGAACCAGAAGGTGTTGGAGTTGGAGACGTTAGACGAGATGTCGGCGTACGTGCAGTCGACGTTCGCCCGCTTCGTCGAGCAGCAGCAGCGCGTCGAAACCGAGGAAGACAAGAGCGCGATGCTGGTCGACACGATCAAGGAGATGATCGAGTCCGACTACAAGAACCTGAACCTGAGCCTGCAGTCCGTGGCGGATACGCTCGGGATGTCGGATAAATACGTCGGCCGCTTGTTCAAGAAATACGAGACGGTCGGCGTCGCCGAATATATCAACGACGTTCGGCTGCGGCACGCGGTAAAGCTGCTCGAGGATGAACGGTATACGGTGAAGGAGATCATGGAGGCTGTCGGCTTCGGCAACGAAAGCCAATTCTTCCGGGTGTTCAAGAAGAAGTACGGCGTCACGCCGGGGGAATATCGAATGCGCCGGACTTCGGCGCGATAATGGGAGCGGGGGGAAACCCCGCTTCTTTTTGTTGTTCGCCTTGCGTCGCCGACACCCTCCCGCCGCCGAACTGCGTATGATGCGCGCGCTTTCTGCGTACAGAGTACCGCTTTCTGCGAACTTCCTCCAGACTTGCCGACAGACAGCACCCGTTCATTATTATCGCATCGCAGATATTTTTCTAAATTAGAAAAAAATCGATGATAAGAAAAAAATAGACCCTCCCCTCGTACCACCGTCCGCCGACACACTTTCGCAGGAATAGTCGGAGAAATTCCGACTGCAGCGGCCGAGAGGATCTCGGGAGGCGGAAATAGTCGGAGAAACTCCGACTGCAGCGGCCGAGAGGATCTCGGGAGGCGGAATAGTCGGAGAAACTCCGACTGCAGCGGCCGAGAGGATCTCGGGAGGCGGAATAGTCGGAGAAACTCCGACTGTAAGCACCCCATGAGAACGCAGCCGGTCTCCATAGCATTCGTAAGAAGGGCCCATTCTATCCTGTTAGGCTCGGAATCACGACTGCGGCCGGCGCGGCGGGGCGGTCGGCGATTTCCATTTTCCAGGGCGTAAAGGAGCGGGGTTCCCATTGTACAGTGGGGTTCCGATCCTACAGTCGGAGACGGAAAACCCGCGCGGCGCAAGGACTTCGGCAGCTTTGCAAGCGCGGAACGGCCCGCTTCCGTCGCAGTGTCGGATTTACAGTTTTCACGACGGCCGACATGCCGCATAGTGAGGGTACCAACGACGACGCGAACCACACAAACGAGAGAGGTGATCCGCTTGAGAGGCCTGATGAAGGAATTGCGTCTCTTCCAAAAAAATATCGAGTTGTTCCTCTTAAGCTTTCCCGCAGTCGTATACATCTTGATTTTCGCTTACCTTCCCCTCGTCGGGTTGGTGCTCGCATTCAAGGATTACCGGTACGACAAGGGAATTCTGGGAAGCGATTGGGTAGGTTTCAAAAACTTCGAGTTTTTCTTTACGTCGCAGACGGCGTACATCGTCACCCGAAATACGATCCTGTATAATGTCGCTTTCATTTTGGTCGGCCTCGTCTTCGCTCTCCTGTTCGCGGTGCTGCTGAACGAGATCGCGAGGCGATGGATTAAAGTCCACCAGACGGCCATGTTCCTGCCTTACTTCTTGTCCTGGGTCGTCATCAGCTACATTATCACGGGTTTCCTGGATCACGAGCACGGATATTTCAATCAGCTGCTGATGCAATTCGGCGCGGATCCGGTGTATTGGTACAACGAATCGCGGTACTGGCCTTGGATTCTAGTGGCGGTCAGCCTTTGGAAAGGCGTCGGCTTTTCGACGCTCGTCTATTACGCCGGCATCCTCGGCATCGATTCCTCCTATTACGAGGCGGCTCGAATCGATGGGGCCACGAAGACGCAGATGGCGATGAAAATTACGCTACCGCTGCTCGCGCCGCTCATTTCGATCTTGATGATCATGAGCATCGGCGGCATCTTCCGAGCGGATTTCGGTCTGTTCTACTTCATCCCGAACGATTCGAGCTTCCTGTACTCGGTGACGGACGTCGTAGACACGTATGTATTCCGCGCGCTGAAGAACGTAGGCGATATCGGTATGTCGACAGCCGTAGGGTTTTACCAGTCGGTCGTAGGCCTCGTGTTGGTCGTCCTGGCGAACTATATCATTAAGAAAATCAACGACGAAAACTCGTTGTGGTAAGGAGGAGACGAGGATGCAACAAACCAAGACCAATCCCGGACAAGTCGCGATCAATCTCATGTTCGCCGTCGTCTCGCTGCTGATGATTTTGCCGCTCGTGCTCGTCGTCTCCATCTCCGTCAGCGAAGAGAAGTCGCTTCTTACGAACGGATATCGGTTCATTCCCGAAAGCTTGGATTTCACCGCTTACAAGCTCATTCTGCAGACGCCCGGCGTCTTGCTTAACGCTTACGGGGTCACGATTCTGGTGACGATCGCAGGCACGATCCTTAGCTTGCTGATGACGGCGATGATCGGGTACGCGATTTCCCGACGGGACTATCGGTACGGGCGCATAACGACCTTCTACATTTTCTTCACGATGCTGTTCAGCGGCGGGCTCGTTCCTTCGTACATCTTGATCACGCAGTATTTGCACCTGAAGGACACGATCTGGGCGCTCATTATTCCTTATTTGTTAAGCCCGTTCAACATTATGCTGATGAAAGGGTTCCTACAGAAAATTCCGGGCGAAATTATCGAGTCGTGCAAGATGGACGGCGCGGGCGAGCTTCGCATCTTCTTCCGCATCATCCTGCCGCTGTCGACGCCGGCGCTGGCGACGTTGGGCTTGTTCATCTCCTTCATGTATTGGAACGATTGGTGGCTCGGCCTGCTCTATATCGACAACCAGAACTTGGTTCCGCTGCAGCTGATGCTGTACCGCATGATGAACACGATCGACTTCTTGTCGAGCAACCTTCGCCGATTGAACGTCATGATCGATCTGGCGAGCTTCCCGAGCTTATCCTCGCGCATGGCGATGGCGGTGCTCGCGGCGGGGCCGATGATGTTCGTCTTCCCGTTCTTCCAACGCTATTTCGTCAGCGGATTGACCGTCGGCTCCCTGAAGGGCTAGTCGCGGCGTCGCGTCAGGCAATGTTTGGTTTTAGGTCATTGGGATGGCAATCATTCCGGTGGTTTAAGATAAAAAACGAAATTTTACAGGAGGTCAGTAAATATGAAGGGGATCACGAACAACGCGCTTCGTCTGTCGGCAATGGCATTATCCGTAGCTCTCGTCCTGGGCGCTTGCTCGAGCAACAACGGCAACGGCGCGACTCCGGCTCCGGCCGACAATGGAAGCGGTTCGAAAGCGGAAACGCCGCCTGCAGGCACGGGCGAAGGCGCCGAGCTGGAGCAGGTGGAGCTCGTATGGTACTACCCGCAGCCGAGCAATCAGCCGGATCTGCAGAAGGTCCAAGACGCAGTCAATAAAATTACGCTCGAGAAAATCAACGCGAAAGTAACGCTCAAGCCGATCGATTTCGGCGATTACACGCAGAAGATGAACACGGTCGTCGCCTCCGGCGAGAAGTTCGATATCGCGTGGACGTCCAACTGGTCGTTCTTCTACGGCCCGAACGTCACGAAGGGCGCGTTCCAGCCGCTCGACGAGCTGCTCGACGAATACGGCGCGGACATCAAGTCGGAGATTCCTTCCTTCGTATGGGACGCGACGCGCGTCAACGGTCAAATTTACGCCGTGCCGAACTATCAGACGGTGACGAACCGCGAAGGGTTCGTCGTGCAGAAGCGTTTCGCCGACAAGTACGGTCTCGACCCGAGTACGATCAAGACGGAAAAGGACATCCAGCCGTTCCTCGAGAAAATCGCGGCCGGCGAGCCGGACATCGTTCCGTTCGGCATGGATCGCAACGGCGGCTTCTCGGCGATGGCGAACGGCATCGAATATGTCGGCGGCCATGTCATCGGCATTCATAAGGACGATCCGTACACGGCGATCGTGACGCCGAAGACGGAAGCGTACAAGAACAACGTAACGATGATCCGCGAATGGTACGAGAAGGGCCTCGTCAACCGCGACGCGGCGACCGTGAAGGCGTTCGACGATATCGTGAAAACCGGCAAGCTCGCAGTCGTGAAAGACAACGTCATGCCTCCGGGCGGCGAAGTGGGCGAGAAATTGTCCAACGGCGGTCATGACGTCGTATACGTCTACCTGACGGAACCGTACACGGGCACGAACACGATCATTACGACGATGCAAGCGATCAGCCGCACGTCCGCGAATCCGGAACGCGCGATGATGTTCATCAACCTGCTCAATACGGATAAGGAGCTGTACAACACGATCGCGTACGGCATCGAAGGCACGCACTATACGAAGCTGTCCGACGAGATGGTGCAGATTAATCCGGACGCGGGCTACAACCCGAACTCCAACTGGGTGTTCGGCAATACGTTCAACGGCTACCTGGTCGAAGGCCAATCGCAAGAAATCATGGACGCCGTGAAGCACGAGAACGAAACGGCGGAGCCGTCCCCGCTTATGGGCTTCTCGTTCAACGACGAGAACGTGAAGGCGGAAATCGCGAACATCTCCGCGCTGGGCGACCAGTATTCGCCGGGTCTCGGAACGGGCGCGGTCGATCCGGCGAAGGTGCTGCCGGAGTACCTTGATAAGTTGGAAAAGGCGGGCGTCGAGAAGGTGCGCGAAGAAGTGCAGCGCCAGATCGACGAATGGAGAAAAGCGAACGGCAAATAAATAAGGGCCCGTAATTCGTTACGGTCGAGAGCTCCCTGCGCGGCCATGCCGCGCAGGGATTGTTTTTAACGACGGGCAACGACGGATCGAAAGGATGAGACCATGATGTCGACATCGGGCAACGGCGCAGCGAGAGAGACGCTGCTATTCGATGAGCAGTGGCATTTTCATAGAGGGGATATTCATATTCCGTATGCGGTGAAGGCGGGCCGCACGGGCGGATTTACCGATTGCGAGAAGCCGGAGCGCGGAGATTGGCTGGAGATCGCTTACTCCGACGAGTTTTCCGAAGAAGAGATGGATCCGAAGCGTTGGACGCTCGTCGATCTGCCCCACGATTGGGCGATCGAGCAGAGCTACGTAAAGCATTACCCGAAGGGACGGGCGCATCTGCCGATCGGCGTCGGCTGCTACCGGAAGCTGTTCGCGATGCCGGCCGAGGACGAGGGCAAGCGGATCACGCTGCGATTCGACGGGGTCATGCGGAACAGTACCGTCTGGGTGAACGGGCATTTGATCGGCACGCACGCGGCCGGACATACCGGCTTCATGTACGACATTACGGACGTGCTTCGATACGGGGACGAGGGACGGAACGTGGTGTTCGTTCGAGTCGACGCCTCCGAATACGAGGGATGGTGGTACGACGGCTGCGGCATCTACCGGCACGTCTGGCTGACGAAGACCGATCCGCTCCGCGTGAAGGAATGGGGCACGTACGTGACGACGCCGGTCGTGTCGTCCGATCGGGCCGAGGTGCGTATCGAAACGGAGGTAGCGAACGGGTATCGCGAAGCGGCCGAGGTGCGCCTTAAGACGGCGATTCTCGACCCCGAAGGCATCGAAGCGGCGCAAGTCGAGAGCGCGGAGACGATCGACGGGGACGGCGAGCGGACCTTCGCGCAGCGCGTCGTCGTCGAATCGCCGCGGCTGTGGCATCCGGATCGTCCGCACTTGTACCGGGCGGTCACGACCGTCGAGCGGGACGGCGCCGCCGTCGATACGTACGAAACGACCTTCGGCATTCGTTCGATCGAGTTTACGAAGAACGACGGCTTCTTCATCAACGGCGAGCCGCTCGTCATTCAAGGCGTCTGCGTGCATCAAGACTTCGCGGGCGTCGGCGCGGCGTTGCCGGACCGCATCCAGGCGTACAAGATCGAGCTGCTGAAGGAGATGGGCGTCAACGCGTACCGCTGCGCGCATCATCCGCCGACGCCGGAGCTGCTGGACGCGTGCGACCGGCTCGGCATGCTCGTCATGGACGAGAACCGCAAGCTGGACAGTTCGCCTGCCGGGCTCGCCAACCTGGAGAGCATGATCCGGCGGGACCGCAATCATCCGAGCGTCATCCTGTGGAGCATGGAAAACGAAGAAGTGCTGGAAGGCACGAAAACCGGCGCCCGCATCTTGGATACGCTCGCGCGGCGGACGCGCAAGCTCGACCCGACGCGGCCGGTCGTCGCGTCGATGAACCACGGCTATCATACCGGCGGCTACGCCGACGCGGTCGACATCGTCGGATACAACTACGGCACGTACGACAACGATCGGGATATCCGCGACAAGAGGGCGTATCCGGACCGGATCGTCATCGGCAGCGAGAGCGCTTCGTATACGGTGACGCGCGGCATCTACGCGGACGACGAGGCGAAGGCGTACTGCTCGGAGTACGGCACGAAGCTGGCGCCGTGGTGCGTCAGTCCGGAGCATGTGCTTCGCAGCCTGGCGGAGCATCGCTTCCTGACCGGCACGTTCATCTGGACCGGCTTCGATTACAAGGGGGAGCCGACGCCGTACAATTGGCCGGCGATCGGATCGCACTTCGGCATCATGGACAGCTGCGGCTTCCCGAAGCATAACTATTATTACTTCAAGGCGAACTGGACGAACGAGCCGGTCGTTCACTTGTTCCCGCATTGGAGCTGGCACGGGAAGGCCGGGGAGCCGATCGACGTCTGGGCGTACAGCAATTGCGAGACGGTCGAACTGTTTTTGAACGGCCGATCGCTAGGGACGCAGCAGGTCGATAAGCTTGGCCATCTGGAGTGGAAGGTGCCGTACGAGCCGGGAACGATCGAAGCGCGCGGCGCGAACGGGGACGTCCAGGCGGCGGTTCATACGGTACGGACGACGGGCGCACCGGCGCGCATCGTCCTCGACGCGGATCGGACGACGATCGACGCGGACGGCCGGGACGTCTCCATGATTCGCGCGTCGATCGTCGACGAGCGGGGCGACGTCGTGCCGACCGCCGACAACGAAATTCATTTCGCGGTCGAAGGCGCGGGCAAGCTGATCGGCGTCGGCAACGGCGACCCGTCGAGCCACGAGTCCGATAAGGCGCCGTACCGCCGCGCGTTCAACGGCCATGCGCTCGCCATCGCGCAGTCCGCCAAGGCGCCGGGCGAGTTCGTCTTGAAGGCGACGGGAATCGGTCTCGCGTCCGCCGAGGTGCGGGTGAACGTCCGATGACGAACGGCGGCGCGTTCGAGAACGGGAGCCGCGAGTCGGCTTGGGTGAGGCGGTACAACGTAAGCTGGGACTCGCCCAGCGCCGGGGCCGTCGGCTCGATGCCGATCGGCAACGGGGATATCGGCCTGAACGTATGGGCTGAGGAAGACGGCGATCTCTTGTTTTATATCGGGAAGACGGACGCCTGGAGCGAGACGGGAAGGCTGCTTAAGCTGGGGAAGATTCGCTTGTCGCTGACGCCGAATCCGTTCCTCGCCGGACGTCCGTTCCTGCAGGAGCTCGACCTCGAGGACGGCGCGATCCGCATCGAAGCGGGCGAGGCGGGCTCGCGCGTCCGCATCCGGCTATGGGTCGACGCGAACGCGCCGGTCGTCTACGCGGAGATGGACGGCGATCGGGAATTCGAAGCGTCGGCGGCGCTGGAAGTGTGGCGGACCGAGACGGTAGAACTGACGGGCCATGCGCTCGGCGCGGCGAACTTGTCGCGATCGCCCGTTCCGGTGTTCGAGGACGGCGATACGGTCGTCGAAGGCGAGGGACCGATCCTCGCGTGGTACCATCGCAACGAGCGGTCCGTCTGGCCGGACAGCCTGCGTCTCCAGAGCCTTGAGGGCCTGCTGGCGAAGGGAGCGCAAGATCCGCTGCTGCATCGGACGTTCGGCGGCGTGCTTCGGGGCGGCGGCGTCGACGGCGCGATCGAGGGCACGGCCGAAGGCGCGTCCGAAGGCGGCTGGGCGAAGGCGGGCGACCGCATGCTGACGACGTCGCGGCCATCGCGCTCCGCCGCCTTCTCCGTGCGCGTCCTGACGGCGCAGACGGCATCGGCCGCGGCGTGGCTCGAGGCGGCCGAGGCGATTCCGGCCGCGGATCGCGCGCCGGAGCGCCGAGCGGCGTTCGAAGCGCATCGGGCATGGTGGCGCGCGTTCTGGGCGGGGAGCCGCATCGATCTTCGCGGCGCCGCGCCGGCGCACGACGACGAGGCGTTCGCGGTCGCAAGGGGCTACACGCTCCAGCGGTTCATGAACGCGTGCGGCGGCCGCGGCGCGTACCCGATCAAGTTCAACGGGTCGATCTTCACGTTCGACGTAACGTACGACGACGGGTTCGACTTCTCGGGCGAGTTCGACGCCGATTACCGGCGCTGGGGCGGAGGCTACTGGTTCCAAAATACGAGGCTGCCGTACTGGTCGATGCTCGCATCGGGCGATTTCGAGCTCATGACATCGTTATTTTACATGTTTTGCAACAATCTGCAGTTGGCGGAGGAGCGGACCCGTCGGTATTATGGGCATGAAGGCGCGTACTTCCCGGAGACGATGACGTTCTGGGGCGCGTATCTGAACCCGGATTACGGGTGGGACCGCGAGGGCAAGCCCGCGGGCCAAGCGGACAATTCGTACATTCGCCACTACATGCAGAACAATCTGGAGCTGCTCCTGCTCATGCTGTCCCACTATGAATACACGGGGGACCGGGAGACGTTCGAGGCGGCGTCGCTGCCGGTCATCGAGTCCTGCCTCCGGTTCTTCGATCGGCACAATCCGGTCGACGAACGCGGGAGGCTGCGGCTCGAGCCGGCCCAAGCGCTCGAGAATTGGCACGAGGCGGTCAATCCGCTGCCCGAGATCGCCGGGCTTCGCGTCGTGCTGAGCCGGCTGCTGCGGCTGCCCGAGCTGCCGGCCGAGAGCCGCGAGGCGTGGGAGTCGCTGCGGCGACGGCTGCCGGACGTGCCGGAAGCGACGGACGAAGACGGCGAAGCCGTATTCGCACCGGCGGAGGCGTACTTCGGAGACATCATGAATTCGGAAAATGTAGAGCTGTACGCGGTGTTCCCGTACCGGATCGCCGCCGTCGGCACGCCCGAGCTCGAGAAGGGACGGCGCACGTTCGATCGGCGCCGGGTGAAGGGAACCGGCGGCTGGCGGCAGGACGCCATTCAAGCCGCATATCTCGGACTCGCCGAGCAGGCTCGCGAATTCGCGGCGTTCAACTATACGACGCCGTACGAGGCGGCGCGGTTCCCGGCGTTCTGGGGACCGAACTTCGACTGGATGCCGGATCAGGATCACGGCTCCGTCGCCAATATCGCGCTGCAGACGATGCTGCTGCAGTGCGACGGGGACCGCATCTTACTCTGCCCGGCATGGCCGAAGGCATGGAACGCGGAGTTTCGTCTGCGCGCGCCGTACGGCACGATCGTCGAAGGCGCGGTGCGGGACGGGAAGCTGGAGCGGCTGAAGGTGACGCCGGAGGAACGCGCGAAGGACGTCGAGGCGAGATTCGGAACGGACCAATAAGGAGGACTCGGACATGTATGAAACGCTGCATCTCGCCCCCGGCGGGAGAGACGATGCGGACGGCTCGGCCGCCGCGCCGCTGCGAACGCTGCAAGGGGCGGTCGCCCGTATCCGCGAGCTGCGACGCGCCGAACGGGAGACGGGGGCGATCGAGGTACTCCTGCACGGAGGCGAATACCCGACGCCGGAAGGGCTGCTGTTGACGGGAGACGACCTAGGCGACGAAGGCCGGCCGCTCGTCTTCCGCGCCGCCGGCGACGGCGAGGCGGTCGTGACCGGCGGCATTCGACTGAAGGGCTTCGAGCCGCTGGAAGGCGGGATCGTCAGGCTCGATCTGGCGGCGGCCGGCCATGCGGGACTCCGATTTTCGCAGCTCCTGTATCGGGGGGAGAAGCAGCGGATCGCCCGGTACCCTAGCTATCAGGCGGACAATCCGTACGGCGGCGGATGGCTGTACGTCGAAGGCGATCCGGTGGACATGTACGAAGGCGGGCACGGACGGAAGGACCGGTTCGTCTGCCGCGACCCGAGACTGCAATCGTGGTCCGCCTTGGATCGGGTCGAATTGTTCATTTTCCCGAGATTCAACTGGAATAACGACGTTATCCCGCTGAGCGGGTACGACCCCGCCACGGGCGAAGTCGTATTGTCTCGGCCGGCGACGTACGAGATTTATCCGGGCGACCGGTTTTACTTCCGCAACGTGCGGGAGGAGCTGACCGAGCCCGGGGAATGGTTTTTGGATCAGGACGAGGACATGTTGTACTTTTATCCGCCCGCGCCGGCCGCCTGCGAAGACGTTGAAGCGTACGTGCCGACGGCGGCGCATTTGATCGAGCTGCGCGGGGCGCCGGAGCAAGCGGAAGATTTATATACGGAGAAGATCGATTGGCGGGAGTCGGGCACGTACATCCACCACGCCGAACGGATGCCGCGGCGGGCCGAACGCGGATTCGTGTCGTTCGAGGGCTTGACCCTCGAGGGCTGCGACGGGACGGCCGTGCTGCTTCGCGACGTGACGGCGTGCCGCCTAGAGCGGTGCACCGTTCGAAATACAGGCGCGGCCGGCGTCACTGTCCTCGGCGGGAGGCGCAACGTCGTCGCGGATTGCGATATTTACGAGACCGGAAGCCACGGCATGTACGTCTCCGGCGGCGTGCGCAGCCCGTTCGCCGGCCGGTACGATCCGTGCGGGCACGAAGCGACGAACAACTACGTGCACCATGTCGGGACGGAAACGAAGAGCGTCGCCGGCATCTCGATCAACGGGGTCGGCATCCGCGTCGCCAACAACCTGATCCATGACGGTCCGCGCTGGGGCATCCAGTCGCGCGGCAACCATAATGTCATCGAATACAATCACATCCGGCACGTCAACGTCGAGACGAGCGATACCGCCGCGATTTACTTGGTGGACCGGGATTGGACGATGTTCGGCACGAAAATCCGCTACAACCGCATTCACGACATTTTGGGCTATCACGCGGAGAACGGCGTCTGGATGTCGCCCTCCTTCGCCTTCGGCATCTACCTAGACGATTACACGAGCGGGGTGGAGGTGTACGGCAACGTCACGTACCGAACGCCCGGAGGCGGACTTTATCTGCATGCCGGCAAGGAAAACAAGGTCGAAAACAATATGTTCCTGGACACGACCAAGGAAGTCGCCAAGTTCCGGCGGTGGCGCGAGGAGAAGGAGTACGAGACGCTGCGGACGCGAGGCCTCGGGCTTCGCCATAACGAGATTCGGCGCAACATCTTCGCCTCGGGCGGGGCCCAGGCCGTGCTGTATCGATTCGATACGGCGATCGACAAGGACGGGCGGCTCGACCTGGACATGAACATATGGGAGAACAACCTCGTCTGGCTGTACGGCAAACCGGCGGCGGTGCGCGTCACGAACCGGGAGGAGGAGCGGTTCCTGTCGTTCGCGGAGTGGCTGTCGCTCGGCTACGAACGGGGCAGCGTCGAAGCGGACCCGCGGTTCGATACGGCCGGGCCGGAGCCGCATGCGTTGCTGCCGGACAGTCCGGCGTTCGCGCTCGGCTTCGAGCCGCTGCCGTTCGAATCGATGGGATTGAGGCGAGACGTACAAGAAGCGCCGGGCGTGCGGGAGCGCCCGGTGCGCACATTCGCGAATAAGGAGTGACCCGCCATGGAATATACGACATTCGGCAAGACGGGGCTGCGCGTTTCGAAAATGGGCCTCGGCGGCGCCCCCCTCGCCGGCGACTTCGGCAAGACGGACGAGAGCGAGGTGCAGCGCGTCGTTCACGAGGCGATCGACCTCGGTATCAACTTCATCGACACGGCCCCGCTGTACGGGAAGGGCGAGTCGGAGCGCCGCATCGGCCGGGCGCTCGAAGGCGGCCGGCGCGAGCGGGTCGTGCTCGCCTCGAAAGCGGCGCGCAGCGATATGCGATACGACTATAAGACGATCATACAGTCCGTGGAGGACAGCCTCGCGCGGCTGCGGACGGACCGGCTCGATCTCGTGCAGCTGCATGACGTCAACACCCAGCCGTACGAGCTCATTATCGAGGAAGCGATCCCGGCGCTGCAGAAGCTTCGCGAGGACGGCAAGGTCCGATTCCTCGGCGTGAGCACGAAGGACTTGGATTTGTTGATGCGCTTCATGCGCACGGAAGCGTTCGACGCGGTGCAGTTCTACGCGCGGTACATGCTGCTCGACCATTCCGCGAAGGATGCGCTGCTGCCGCTCGCCCGCGAGATGAATCTCGGCGTCATGAACGGCAGCGTGCTCGGCATGGGCATCTTGGCGGAGACGCCGGCGTTCTTTATCGGCGAGGAGACGCTGCGGCGGGCGGCCGAAGGGATCGCGAAGCTGGACTTCCTACGCACGAGGGACGGTCCGGGCGGGCTGATCGAGCCGGCGATGCGCTTTAGCTTTACGAATCCGGATATTCACGTAACGCTGAGCGGCGTCGCCACGCTGGACGCGCTGCGCATGAACGCCGCGCTGTGCGACGGACGCGGCCTCGAACCGGAGACGCAGGCGAAGGTGTTCGAGCTGTTCCAAGGCGACAGCGTGTTTTAATTCGAGAGGGGGTCTGGACATGGGGAATCGACTGCAGGTATGGAACGCCGTCGAGCTGACGTTCGAGGCGGAGCGCGAGACGGAACGGCCTTACGCGGAGCTGGCCATGACCGTCGCGTTCGTCTCGCCGAGCGGCCGCCGCTTGGAGACGGTCGGCTTCTGGGCGGAGGGGCGGCGATGGCTCGCGCGCTTCGCGCCCGACGAAGCCGGCGCTTGGCGATGGAGCTCGAGCTCGGCCGACGGCGGCCTCGGCGGCAAGGAAGGCGCGTTCGACGTCGATCCGTACGAGGGGGAGCACCGGCTCTACCGGCATGGCTTCATCGGCGTGCATCCGTCCGGCCGGGCGTTCGCGCACGCCGACGGCACGCCGTTCTTCTGGCTCGGCGATACGGTATGGTCGGCGCCGGCGCACGCGACGCTCGAAGAATGGCAGCGTTACGTCGCGTATCGCGGGGGGCAAGGCTTCAACGTCGCGCAGATTAACGCCCTGCCGCAATGGGACGCCTCCGGCGCGCCGCTCCGGCTGCCGTTCGAGCGCCGGGACGACGGGACGTACGATCTAACGGCGCCGAATCCCGATTACTTCCGTACGTTGGACGTCATCGTCGCGGCGTCCGCCGCGGCCGGACTCGTGCCGGCGATCGTGGCGTTGTGGTTCAACTACGTCCCCGGGACGAACTTGAACTGGGACTTCGAGGTGGACCGCCCGTTCGTCTTCGACCCGGCGTCGGCGTCCCGGTTCGCGACGTTCCTGGCGGCGCGGTACGCGGCGTTCGGGGCCGTGTGGCTCGTCAGCGGCGACACCGACTTCGCTCGGCCGGAGACGATGCCGGTATACGACGCCGCGGCGGAAGCGATTCGGTCGGCTTCGCCGTACCCGCCGCTCCTGACTGTGCACATGGTCGGCGGCCTATCGACGCCCGAGCTCGCGAACGAGAAGCCTTGGCTGTCGTTCCATATGTACCAATCGGGCCACTCGGGGAAGAGCGCCCGAACCGCGAGACGCCAAGCGGCCGCGGACCGCGCGTACGAGCCGGCGCGCCCGGTGCTGAACGGCGAGCCTTGCTACGAGCATATTCGGATCGGCGACGACGGCGGACGGACGAGCGACCGCGCGTACGTCCGCCGCGTCGAGTGGGCGAGCGCGCTGACGGGCGGCAACGCCGGCCTCGCCTACGGGGCGCACGGGCTATGGCCTTGGCATCGCGAGGGACATCCGTACGAGTTCCCGCTCTACGGCGACCCGCTGCCTTGGGAGACGGCGCTCCGTCTGGAGGGCGGGGCGGACGCGGTCCGTCTGAAGACGTTCCTGAGCGCGCTGCCTTGGTGGGCGCTGGAGCCGCGGGACGACGCGACGGCCGAGCCGGCCCCGGTCGAGCTGGCGGCCGCCGGCACGCCGGACGGCGACGTCGCGGCGCTGTACGTCTCGTCGCCCTGCCGCCTCGAGCTGCCGATCGCGGCGGATCGCGCATATGAAGGGGAATGGTTCGATCCGGCGACCGGCCGAACGACGGCCGCGGACGTCGGCGTCGCGCGGCGCGGAGAGGGCGCCGTCCTCGTCGTCGAACCGCATGCGTGGGACGGCGACGCCGCCCTGACGATCCGCCGGACGGAGGCGAACCGATGACGACGTTCCGCAATCCGATCCTGCCGGGCGATTACCCGGATCCGTCGATCGTCCGCGTAGGCGACGACTACTACATGGTGACGTCGACGTTTCAATTTTTCCCGGGCGTGCCGGTCTTGCATTCGAAGGATCTCGTCCATTGGGAGACGATCGGTCACGTCCTTACGCGCCGGGAGCAGATGGATATGACCGGCATTCCCGATTCGTTCGGCGTGTTCGCGCCGGATATTTCATACGCCGACGGCAAGTTTTGGGTCGTCGTGCCGTATTACCACGGGCAGCCGCGCTGCACGAACATCCTATATGTCGCGGATCGTCCCGAAGGGCCATACAGCGCCGGCACCCCGCTCAACCACCACTTCATCGATCCGTCGATCTTCCATGACGACGACGGAAGGAAGTACCTCGCCTTCGGCGGGGGCTGGGTGCACGAGCTGGCGGCGGACGGGTCGGGACTCGTCGGCGAGGCGAAGCAGGTATGGCCGGGCACGGGCGGGGCCGCTCCGGAAGCGCCTCATCTCGTGAAGCGGGACGGCTGGTATTACCTCATGCTGGCGGAGGGCGGCACGTTCTACGACCATATGGAGACGGTGGCGCGCAGCCGTTCGGTATGGGGGCCGTACGAGCCATGCCCGCGCAACCCGGTGCTGAAGCAGACCGATCCGGAACGCCGGATACAGCGCGCGGGCCACGGCAAGCTGGTGGAGGACCCGAACGGCCGATGGTGGATGGTGCATCTCGGGGGCCGGCCGCTGACGCCGAACGGCGATTGCCCGCTCGGTCGGGAGACGTTCCTCGCGAACGTCGAGTGGACGGCGGACGGCTGGCTCGCGGTCGGGGACGAGGGGCTTCCGCAGGAGCGGATCGAGGTCGACGCGCCGCCCGGACAGCCGCTGTTCGAAGCGGGCGAGACGGTCGACCGGTTCGACGGCGGAACGCTGTCTCCGGAATGGGAGTGGGTGCGGCACCCGATGGAAGACGGATACGCGCTCACCGATCGCGGTCTGGAGATTCGCTGCCTGCCGTTCATTCCGTACAGCCCGCAGTCGACGCTCATCGCGACGCGCCGCTGGCGCCATCTCGCGTTCGCCGCGGAGACGACGCTGACGTTCCACCCCGAGGCGCGGGGGGAGGAAGCGGGACTGACGATGTACCGGGACACGGACGCGTACTTGACGTTCACCGTGCGGCGCGGCATCGGGCAGACGTCCGGGCAGATGTTCGATGTGAAGCGGCTGCATGAAAATCAGGAATTCGACGGGCTGTACGTGCAAGCGGAAATCTATGAAAATCTCAGACGGCGGGCGATTGCGCTGCTGCCGCTGCCGATCGCGGCAGGCGACCGCCTGCGGCTGCGCGCCGAGCTGAGCGAGGCGAGCGGCGGCTCGATCCGGCTTTCCTATCGCGCGGACGGCGGCGCGTTCGTCCCGGCCTGCGATCCGCTCCCGGCCAAGTTCCTGTACCCGGAGAGCGTGCAGCGGTTCCACTGCTTCACGGCGCCGCGGGTCGGCGTATTCGCGCGAGGCGTATACGGGGAAGCGCACGGCAAGGCCGTATTCGAACGATTTACGTACCGATGGGGGGATGAGGCATGAGGAACGGCAACGAGAAGACCGACATCGAGATGCCTCGGATCGTCGCCGACGAACGTCGGGTACCGCCGCAATGGGCGCTCCTCGAGCGCCGGCTATTCGATGCGCTGAACCAAGCCGCCGTCGAGTTCGCGAATCGGTACGCCCGGGAAGACGGAACGCTCGTCTGGCGCGGCGATTGGCCGGGCATGGACGGCTCCGACGATCCGTACGAGGGCTTCATGTATTTGTCCCTGCTCTACACGCTCGGCGGCAGCGACGAGGCGTATCGCCTCGCGCGCCGCATCTACGAAGGCATCACGTGGCAGTGGACGCAATACGGTCAAATCCATCGGGAATTCGACGCGTATTACGACTGGATGCATCATGGGGAAGGGTATCTGTTCTTCTACTTCCTCGGCTTGACCGACCCGGCGTCGCTCAAGGACCGGCAGCGGGCCGAACGGTTCGCGCGCATGTACACGGGCGAGGACCCCGAGGCGCCTAACTACGATCCCGAGCGGAAGCTGATCCGCTCGCCGATCACCGGCAGCCGCGGCCCGCGCTTCGAGATGACCGAGGAGGACTGGGTCACGCACCGCGAGGTGTTGGACGATTACCATGCGCCGTTCGAAGACATCCCGGGCGTCGACTTCGCGAGCGGCAAGTGCCCTTGGAGCGACGACGAGATCTACCCTCGCATCATACAGGCGATGAACGAGCGGATGGCGAAGGGCGACGTGCCGCTCAACCTGAACGCGACGTCGCTCATCGCGCATGCCTGCATGTACTCGGGCGACGAATCGCTGCGCCGCTGGGTCGAGGAATACGTCGGCGTCTGGGCCGAGCGCGCGCGGAACAACGGCGGCGTCATCCCCGACAACGTCGGTCTCTCCGGCGAAATCGGCGAGTACTTGGACGGCAAGTGGTGGGGCGGGTATTACGGCTGGCGCTGGCCGCACGGCTTCCTGACGATCATCGAGCCGGTGCTGAACGGCGCGATGAACGCGGTGCTGCTGACCGGCGACATGAAGCACCTGGATATGGCCCGCGGGCAGATCGACGAGATGTGGAAGCGGGGCCGCGAAGAGAACGGGCAATGGGTCGTGCCGCATAAGCATTACGACGGCGGCTGGACCGACTTCAAGCCCGCGAATCCGCTGTACCCGATCTACCTCTGGTATACGTCGATGGAGGACGAGGATCTGGATCGGGTGCTGCGGGTGTCGGTGCCGGAGCATTCGACGTACGTCGACGTGCCGACGCAATCGGGCACGGGCAAGAACGGGAAAAACACGAAGCACTTCAACGCGAACTGGATGCCTTGGTTCGAGTACATCCGCGGCGAGCGGGCGGATTATCCGGAACGCATTCTCGAGGCGAATTTCGAGCTGATGAACCGCCAGCTGGCGAAGATGCGCTCGGAGGCGGGAGACCCGCGGCAGTGGATCGGCGAGGGGCCATGGGCCGAAGACATCAACGGGATCCACAAGTGGCAGGAGATGTGTCCGGTGTACTTCGAAGGGCTGCTGCAGCTGACGCTCGGCGCGCCGATGCACTTGTCGCACGGCGGCCTGCAGCACGCGCGGGTGCGCTACTTCGACGCGGAGCGCCGCCGGCCGGGCTTGCCGGAGGACGTCGCGGCGCTCGTGGAGAAGCTGGAGAAGGACGGCATGCGGCTGACGCTCGTCAACGTGTCCTTGTTCGAAGCGCGCGAGGTCGTCGTGCAAGCCGGCTCGTTCGGCGAGCATGCCTTCGAATCGGCCGCGGTATTGAACGAGGCCGGCGAGGAGACGGCGCGGCACGAGATCGGCGGGAAATATGTCCGGATCCGTCTGCTGCCGGGCGCCGGGGCGACGCTGGATATCCGAATGTCCCGGTACGCGAATCGCCCGTCTTACGATACGCCGTGGCGGAAGACGGCGGACGGTCCGGCGCCGATCGCGGGACGCCCGGGGTACGAGGCATGAGCAAGGAGCGAGCGTATTACGTCGCGCCGTTCGGGGACGACCGTTGGTCCGGGACGCTGCCGGAGCCGAACGAAGGCCGCACGGACGGTCCGTTCGCGACGGTCGCGCGGGCGCAGGCGGCCATGCGGAACGAACGGCGGGACCGCGTCCTGCTGCGCGGCGGGACGTACCGGCTCGAGGAGCCGCTCCGCTTCGGTCCGGAGGACGGCGGCGCGCCGGCGACGTATGCGTCGTTCCCGGGCGAAACGGCGGTTCTCGACGGCGGACGGCGGCTTACAGGCTGGAGGGAGACGACGCTCGACGGCCTTCGCGTATGGGTTTGCGACGTGCCCGAGGCGAAGTCGGGCGCATGGCGCTTCCGACAGCTGTGGGTGAACGGCGAGCGCCGCCTCCGGCCCCGGCTGCCGAAGCGAGGGCTGTATCGGATGGCGGGCGTGCCCGGCATGACGTTCGACGACGAGCTGTTCCAAGGCTCCGATTCGTTCGAGTACGCGCCCGGCCATATCGAAGGCGGCTGGCGCAACCTGCAGGACGTCGAGGTCGTCGTGCCGCACTTCTGGACGGACGAGCATATGCCGATCGCCTCCGTCGACGAGGCGAACCGGATCGTCCGCTCCTCGCGGCGCAGCATCTTCGTCCTGAAGGACGACTTCGTCGCCCGCAACGCCGATTACTACGTCGAGAACGTCTTCGAAGCGCTGAGCGAGCCGGGCGAGTGGTATCTCGACGGTCCCGCGGGGAAGGCGTATTACGTGCCGCACCCGCAGGAGACCGTGGACGCATGCGACGTCGTTGCGCCGGTCGCCCATCAGCTGCTGCTGCTGAGCGGCGACCCGGATGCGGGCGATCTCGTCGAGGGGCTGACCTTCGAGGCTCTGGCGTTCCGCCATACGGAAGGGACGCTGCCGCGGGGCGGGGGCGAGCGGTTCGGCCGGCCCGGCGTCGACTTCGCCGCGTCCCCGCAAGCTGCGCTTCACCTGCCGGGCGTCGTCGCCTTCGAGGGCGCGAAGGACTGCGCGCTCGTTCGCTGCAGGATCGAGCATGTCGGCTGGTACGCCGTCGACATCGCCGGCGGCTGCAGCGGCATCTCCGTCGTCGGCTGCGACCTGCGCGACTTAGGCGCGGGCGGCGTGAAGGCGGGCGGCGCGGACGCGGCCGGTCCGGTCCAGCGCCGAACGCGCGGAATTACGCTGACGGACAACGTCCTGTCCGGCGGCGGACGCATGTTCCTCAGCGCCGCGGGCATCGCGCTGGCGCACGCGTCCGACAACGACGTCTCGCACAATCTGATCGAAGACTTCTACTACACGGGGATTTCTTCGGGCTGGGTATGGGGCTACGGGGAGAACGTCTCCAAGAACAACCGAATCGAATCGAACGTCATCCGCCGGCTCGGGCAAGGGCTGCTGAGCGACATGGGCGGCGTCTATTTGCTGGGCGTGCAGCCGGGAACCGTGGTGCGGGGGAACGTCATTTTCGATATCGAAAAGAAAAACTACGGCGGCTGGGGCATCTACCTGGACGAGGGCTGCGCGCATGTGCTGGTCGAAAACAATATTTGCTTCAATACAAGCAGCCAAGGTTTTCACCAGCACTACGGCCGAGAAAATATCGTGCGCAACAACATCTTCGCCTTCTGCGGCGACGGGCTGGCCGCGATGACGAGGGGAGAGGCGCATAATTCGTTCTCGTTCTGGCGCAACCTTCTCGTCTCCCGCGGGGAGCCGATGTACGCGATCCGCAAGGGACGGCCGAAGAGCTTCCTGGCGGATGCGAACCTGTTCTGGAATACGGAGGGACCGCCGGTCGTCGGCGCCGACTTCCGGTACGCGGAGGCTCGGTTCTTCATGGACGGGGAGCTCGATCTGGCGGAGTGGCGGGCGGCGACCGGCAACGATCTGCATTCCGTCGTCGCCGATCCCGGCTTCGTCGATGCGGAGCGGTTCGACTTCCGGCTGCGGCCGGATTCGCCGGCGCTGCTTCTCGGCTTCCGCCCGATCGACGCGAGCGCGGCCGGCCCTCGGGCGGAGCGGCGGGAACGAGATTGAACGCAAACAAGAAGCCGCAACGTACGTTGCGGCTTCTTGCGCATTCATTCAACCGTGATCGCGATCGCGTTCGCCGCGCCGGTGTCGTCGTCCACCGCCGTTATGACGGCCGCGCCTGCTTGGTTCGCTCGGACCGTGCCGTTGGCGTCGACCGAAACGACGTTCGGCGCGTCGCTCCGGAACCTCAGCTGGTGCGGCTCCGCCGGTACGATGCTGCCATCCGGGTAAAGCAGCCGGGCAGTCAACGATTGCGTATCCTTCGATCTCATCGTCGTCGCTCCTTCCAAGCGAAGGAACGGCTGATCCCCGTTGAACAGTACGGTAACGCTAGAGCGATGGACGAAGCCGTACACCGCATCGGTAACGGTGAGCGTCGCCGTACCGGGCATCTTCGCCGTTAACAGACCGGCGGCGTCTACGGACGCTACGTCGGGGCGATCCACTTCATACGTCGCCCCGACGACCGGAACGCGATGTCCGAGCGGGTAGCCCCATCGCGCGGTAACGGTCCCCGTTTCGCCCGGCATCATCTCGGACGGCGCGTCTACGCGCATGATCAGCGGCGCCAACGGGTAGATGCCGACCTCCGTGATGCTGTTCCACGCATTCGCGTTATTCCCTTTGCCGAGGATGCGGACGTACCGGGCCGTCGTCTCCTCTACGAGATACGTCTCCGGCAACGCCGTAGTCCCGGAGGTGACGCCGTCGGCGTAGACGGTTTTCCAGACGACGGCATCGTCGGAAGTTAAAATATCGAAGTAATTTTTCCTCGTATCGCCGGAATAGATCGCGATCGATACGGCGCCGATCTTCCTGGGCTCGCCGAGGTCGTATTGGATGTATTGCGTGCCGGAAGCGGACCAACGCGTATCCAAATCGCCGTCGATCGTGTTTTCCGGAATGTTGGCCGCTTCCGGTACGGCGCTGGCCGTAACCGAGGCGACCGGATACTTCAGGTGCGCCGGCGGTTCGCCGACGGACGCCCCGCGCGCGAAGACGATCGTGTACCGATTCGTTCGCGGGGATCCGTCCGCAGCCGACACCGTCACGACGGCCGCGCCGGGAAGCGCCTCCGCCTGCGCGACGGTAACGGAGTGTTCCGAGGTCGCCGTTACGGTCGGCGGCGACGGTTCGTCCATCGGCAGCGCGACTTCGTAATAGGTTACCTTCGGATCGAAGCCGGCGAGCGGCTCGCCGTTCAAGCGAATGTCGGAAGCCGTCACGCGCTCCGCGACGGGCGGCAGCTCTCCGTCCGGGATCGACCAGGCGTGAAGCGGGACCGCCCCTGCGGCGGGAGCGGGCAGCGGATCGCTCGAATACAGCGGCACCATCCGTATGGAGAGCGTGGCCTCTTGAACATGTTCCATATGAATCGCCAGCTTCCGCATGCCCTCGTTGGAGGATTGGCCTTCCGGATTCGGCGACGTCGGCAGCGGGGCCGCGTCCATCGCGGCGAAGGCGGCGCCGGCCGGCGCTTCCGTCATCTCGACGTACAGTTTCTTATCCTGCGATCGCAGCAGCGCGGCGCGGCCGCCTTCGACGATTTCGATGTCGGCCGGGGTATGCATGAACCAATATACCTCTGACGGAAGCTTCAGCTTTATTTCGTCCTGCACGATCAGTTCGGTCCGGTCCGCCGTCAGCATCATGCCGCGAAGCATCTCCCCGGCATCCTTCGAGTATAGATCGGTCATATCCAGAATCGTGTATGCGCCGCGCGGCTTCGATTCGTTCCGCACCGCTACGGCCGTACCGTAAGGCTCCTGCTGCACCACCGGGTTTTGCACAGGGTTCAGAACGATCGTATTGTGCCCCTCGGTCTTCTTCCGATAGTACGTCCACCGCGTGTAATTGTAATCCCAGAAGCCCGGGAGATTATAATTTTCGTTCCCGAGGTCGGCCGCCCAACGGACGCCTAACGCGTCGAAGACGAAGGTGCCGGCGTCCAGATCGTTGTGGCTTCGCATCGTCTCGTTCACCCCTTTCATCGAGGCGAATAAGGCGTACGGGTCGTCCCAAGCGCTCCGCATGGAGCCGGACTCGATCCCGGAGAAGAACCGATCCAATGCCGCAGGCTTCGCTTCGAAAATGCCGGGCTCGTAAAACACCATATAGAGCGGGTGGAACAAGCCTTTCCGGCGGTACAGGTCGCCGATGAACCAAGCGTATTCCGGCTCGTCGAAGAAGGCGGCGAACCAGATCGATTCGTACATGTTTAAACTGACGCCGCCGTCGTAAAAGTTGAATACGCCCCCCTCGCCGAGGAGGTGATACGGGTAGGCGCCGGAAGCTTCGTAACCGGGCAGACCGGAAAGGCCGAAGTCCGTGCCGAGCGTTCCGTGCAGCGCCGCCATGTACATCGCAAGATACTGGCCGCCGTAATGCCAGTAAGCGGGGCCTTCCGGCCAGGAGCCGTCGGCCGTGTAATGACGGACGGCTTGTTGGAGCTTCGCGAACGAGCTCTGGACGGCCTCGAGCGCCGCGTCGCGCGTCTCGGGTTCATCGGCTACGGCAAGCGCAAGCAGTCCTAAGCCCCCGTTGTCGACGAGGTTGATGTTGTTGAATTCTCCGTTATGCCGGAACGCGCCGCGATACCAATCCAACGCGACGTTAAGGGCGTTGTCGCGGATGGCGATATTGATGCGGGAGCGCTGCTCCTCCGACATGTAGTCGTAAATCCAGTCGTACGCCAGCGCGACCGCGAAGCTCAGCTCCGACAACGCCAAAATATTGTTCGTGCGACCGCCCCAGTCGGGGTAATCGGCCATTGCGTCGAACTCTCGCCATACGCGCTCGGCATAGCGGTCGTCGCCGGTCAGCTGATACATCAGCGCGGTCGGGAGGAGCCGGTCGCGCAACGGATACGCGTTGCCGCCGTTCGCCGAATAGGCGAGCGGCTGCGTATTCAACACGGGATCCGCTTGTTTGCGCAGCAGCTCGAACCATTCGGGCATGTACGGATCGCCGCTGCCGGATGCCGATAACGCGCGGGCCGCGGCAAACTTCTCGCCGCTCGCCAGCAGCCGCGGATGGCTCCGGGCGGGCGCGTGCGCTTCCAGAGCCGCCGCCGCGCTAGCTGCCGTCGGCCCGACGAAGATCAGCATGTCTCGCTCCGTTCGGCCGCCGCGGCCGTCTTCCGCCGCCACGCGGAACCGATCGTAACCGGTGAAGCCCGCGTTAGGAGCGTAGTCATAGGATCCGTTCGCATGTACCGCGATGGCGCCGTTCGCCGTAGGCTCAACGACGGTCCAGGTCAGCGCGTCCCCGTCAGGATCGCTTGACTTCTGCAGCAAGCCTTGCGCGATCGAAGCGCCGGAAGCCGTATACGCCCACTCTAAGTCCAGGACCGGGGCGTCGTTCGTCTCCAGGACGGCGATCGTTCCGGTTCCGAACTTCGGCCCTCCCTCCCCCGTGGAGGCAGTAAATTTGAACGTGTCGGTCCCCGTGAAGGACGGATTCGGGTAATACCGGAACGATCCGTCGTCCGACACGGTCATGGCGCCGCGGCTCGGCGGCGTCGCGAGCGCGAAGGCGATAGGAGCCCCGCTGCTGTCCGTCGCCGTTAGGCGGCCGGTTAAGGAGCCGTCTTCCGGAACTTCCCCCGCGTAAGCTTCTACCTCGAGCGTATCGGACGCTCCGACGCTCACGCTTATCGATGCCGCATGCCCTCCGTCTACGGTCTTCGCGGTAATGACGGATTGTCCGGCGCGAAGGCCGACGATGTCCCCATCGCCAGACACGGCAGCCGTCTCCGGATCGGACGAGCTCCAGAGCAAGCGCTTATCGGTAGCCGAAGACGGCACGAACGTTACGCTCGGCGTTACCGTCTCGCCGATCTCTAGATAGGCGATATCCGGGGAGACGGCGATCGACTGAACGGGCTCGGTGACGGAGACGTCGTCGAACCAGACCTTCCCGGTTCCCGCCTCGAGGAACATCTCGACGGCCAGCGTGGCCGGCTGCAGCGCATTGTCGGGGATCGTCAGCAAGCGTTCGATGTACGTCCAATCCCGCGTTCCGGTGACGGTGCCCACGTTGATGAGCAGGTTGCCGGCGCCGGATCGTCTCATCTGGAATCGAATCAGCGCTTGATTGCTGACCGCCTCCGTCTTGACCCAGCCGCCGATTCGATACGTCTTGCCGATGGTCACCGGGACGGATTGCGTAATGGCCGCGCGGCTGACGGCGCCTGCGGGGCCTTCGATGCTTGCCGACCTCTCGCCGCTGCGGTACACCTGCGAATCGATCGCCAGCTTCGGCGTTCCCGAAGCCAGCCACTGTCCCCATGCGGAAGGCTTGACGTTGTCGATCCACCCTGAGCCGGTTTCGGTTCGTTCGAAGCCGCCGTTCGCGAGCAGATTGTCGACGCCGGTCCCGGCAAGGGCGTCGGCTTCCCCGATCTCCGCCGCTGCGGCTGATCCGGACGGGAGTGCTCCTCCGAGCAGGCCGACCGCCATGGAGCAGATCGTCGTCATAAGTAGGAATCGTTTCAAAATGTTATTTCCCTCCCTAAGATGGCATGTCCCCCGACCCTTACGGGCAGGGATACCCTCATCCTAGTAGAGAATACGGCGCAAGTGTATTGACTAAATATCGAGATTGGCTATCAAAAATTAAGATTTCGTAAAAAAAGAATGCCCCCGTCTCGAGAAGCGAGAGGGAGCGCCGTCCGAGGGTGTCGGGGGAAAGGTTTGGTTAGATCACGCGATGGGCAGCGTCATCTCGACGGTCGTGCCCTCGCCCAGCTTGCTGCGGAACCGGACGTCGCCTTCGTGCTGCTGTACGATCCGCTTCGTTACCATCAGCCCGAGTCCGGTGCCCGACTCCTTCGTCGTGAAGAACGGCTCGCCGAGCTTCGCGAGTTCCTCCTCGGCGATGCCGACGCCTTGGTCGATGAACCGGATTTCCGCGACGTTCCCGGCCGACCGGCGCATCTGGATCTTGATGATGCCGCCGTCCGGCATCGCTTCGATGGCGTTCTTGATGAAGTTAATGAACACCTGCTTCAGCTGGTTTTCGTCGCAGGACGCGACCAAGTCGCCGGTTCCGTAATCGACTTGAATGAGCACGTTGTTCATGTTCGCTTGGGCGTCCATGAACGAGACGACCTGCTGCATGAGGAAGCGGACGTCCTTCTTCGTGAACTTGATCAGCTGTGGCTTCGCCAGAATGAGCAGCTCGTTCGTGATCATCTCGATCCGATTCATCTCCGCGAAGATGACGTCGAAGAAGCGGGACTTGTCCGTCGTCATATCGCGCATCAGGAGCTGCATGAAGCCCTTGATGGCCGTCAGCGGATTGCGGATTTCGTGCGCGATGGCCGCGGCGAATTGCCCCGCGACGGCGAGCTTCTCCGAATGGACGATCAAATCCTGCGTCCGCTTCTGCTCCGTAATGTTGCGAATGAGGAGGCATCGCATCTCGATCTTCTCATAAACGGCCGGAATGCAGACGATCTCGACGTCGATGATCTGGCCGTCCATGCGGACGAGCTTCTCTTCCATCGACTCGAGCGGCTCGCGCCGGCCTTCCACTTGTTCGATGCGCAGCCGGATGCGGTCGTGGAACTCCGGATGCACGGTATCGTATGCATTGCGCCGGAGCAGCTCCTCCTTGGAGGCGCCGAGCAGCCGGGCCGCGGCGTCGTTCACGTACATCCAGCGTTCGCCCTTCGCCAACACGATCGCTTCCGGGAAGTCCTCCACCAACCTGCGGTAGTTGTCTTCGCTTCGCTGCAGGTCTTCCTCGATCCGCTCCCGGTGGTGGCGCAGCCGATCGTTCTCCTCGATATAGCGCTTCTGCAAGGTAACGTCCCGGAGCACGCTGATCGTCTCCCGAACGGCGCCGGTCTCGTCCCGCAGCACGTTGCAGCTGGTTTCCAGCCAAACGTACGCGCCGTCCTTCCGGCGGGTCCGAAAGACGAGAAGCCGCTCGTCCGGACCGTCGGAAGGGAGGTGCGACTCCTCCCGCAGCGACTTCGCGTCGTCGGGATGGATGAATTCGTATGCGGAGACGCCGATGAGCTCCTCCGGCGCGTACCCCAGGATGCGTTCGCACGAAGGAGAGACGTACAAGCACACGTTGTCGGGAGAGTGTCTAGCGATCATATCCGCCGAATGCTCCGCCAGCAGCCGGAACAGCCGCTCGCTCTCTTGATGGACCTGCTCCAGCTGCTTCCGCTCCGTAATATCCTGAATTTGGGACACGAAGAAGAGCGGGGCCCCTTCCGGCGAACGGACGAGGGATACGCTCAGAATCGCCCAGACGACGTCGCCCGAGCGCGTCAGGTAGCGCTTCTCGATGCGGTACGAACCGGCATGCCCGTCGAGCAGGCGCTGCACGTTGCGTTCGTCCAAGTCCAGATCGTCAGGGTGCGTGACGGTATGGAACGTGTACGTCTGCAGTTCCTGTTCGGAATACCCGAGCAGCTCGCACAACGAACGATTCACTTGCATACAGCGCCCGTCGAGTCCGACCAGCGCCTTACCGATGGGCGCGTGCATAAAGGCGTGCTCAAGCAGCGCGGTATCCTTCCGATCCAACGACATGTCGATCAACCTTTCGGGAAAATGAAAAAGCCAAATAGTCCGCGGCGTTCCGGCCGCATGCTATTTGGCTTATGTCCAGCTTTCAATCTGGCTCATTCAACCTAAGATATCCGGTTTTTTCAAATCTATCCTTTCTACTATACCGAGGATTCCGCGAGGTTTCAAGACTTTCGCGGCAAGTCAAGCGAAGTTGCATCCCCTGCCGTCGGATGGGTAAGGTATGGTAAAGGAGACGATGCCTAGCTATCGCAGGCGGAGAACCCGTCCGGCGGCGGAGCGCCGGGCTCGACATTCACGCTTATTTGGGCGAAATCTTATACGCGGTCAATACGCAAGGCACGCCGCGGCCGACGGCGCCCGGCTTGCTCATTTGCTCCATATATTCGATGCCCCGAGCGCACTGGCTCTTGCATACGGCGCACGTTTCGGACGTCACGATGCGCGTGTACCATTGGAGCGTATTGTGGTACGGGATCGTTCTTCTTTTCGCCGCTCCCGATTTTCCCGCCATGCCGACCCACTCCTTCCTCCCGTCGAACTGTCCCTAGCTATTGCTAACGTATGAAGATGAAGCGCGAACGGCTATGGGCTATAATGGAGAGACAAGACGGAAAGGAAGTCGGTCCCATGGTGGAAATCAGCGCGTTCAGCGCCGAGCAGATTAAAGACCCGTTCGGCATCTTGCCCGGAGCGCGGTACGAGTTTTATTTGGACCTCGAGGTGGAGGAGGACGACGAGCTGTATTCGGAGCAGGGCCTCTCCGTCCGGGTCGTCTACGGCGTCGAGGAAGCGCGGTCGGGCATCGTGAAGTACGAGCTGCTGGAGCGCTCGACCGAGAAATACCTCGACTTCGAGCTGGAAGCGGAGGAGCTCGAGGCGATCGAGGCGTTCTGCCGGGAGCATCTGCCGTGAACTACGTCTGGATCTACCTCGCGCTCGTGAACGTCATCGGGTTTTTCCTGATGAAGCACGACAAGGAGCAATCCCGCCGCAGCCGATGGCGCGTATCGGAGCGGCGCCTCTTCACGTACGCGGCGGTCGGCGGCGCGCTGGGCGTCTGGGCGGGGATGCTGGCGTTCCGGCATAAGACGAAACATATGAGCTTCGTGCTCGGCGTACCCGCGCTCGCGGTCGTCAACGCCGTATGTTTGTATTTGATTCTCACGCGCCTCGCGGATTCGTAATTCGCGGGGCGGCCGTTCCCGACGCCGAGAGGCGTCTTTTTTTTTCTGGAACGAAAACTTTGTTGCGGGGTCGCAGGGTATTACCTAAGTGAAAGGACGTTCGGCGAAGAAACGGAGGAGGCGCGGTGGAGGAACAAGAGCTCGTACGGAACATCAAGGCGGGAGACGGCGATGCGTTCGAGGCTCTCTACCGTCTCTACGCCGACGGAGCGCTGCGAACGGCGCACGCGGTCGTCTTCGACCGGATGACGGCGGCGGACGCGGTGCAGGAGACGTTCGTCCGGGTGTATCGCCATATAGGGTCGTACGACGAATCGAGGCCGTTCCGGTCGTGGTTTCACGCGATTCTGATCAACGAGTGCAATCGAAGCTTGAAGAAGCAGGCGAAGGCGATCCCGATGGAGCTCGACGAGTCGCGGCATTTGCCGGCGGAGCGCGATACGTACGCGTTCGAGGAAGAGGATGCCTTATACCGGCTGGTCCGGGAGCTGGAGGAGCCGTTCCGTCTTCCGATCGTGCTGAAATACGTCAACGACCTGACGGATCGGGAGATCGCGGACGTCATGGGGCTGAACGTGAACACGGTGAAGTCGAGACTGCACCAGGGGAAGAAGAAGCTGAAGACGCGGATGATCCGGGACGGAGGGGGGAACGGGGATGGCTGACGCATTCGACGAACGGTTGAAAACGAGCTTGCGGCGGGCGACCGAACCGGCCTCCCGGATGCAGGAGGACGTATGGTCCCGGATCGCCGAGCGGCTCGCGGCGGAGCCGACCGACCGCGAGGAGGCCGCGGAGGAGGCGGCGCCGTCTCCCGTCCGGCGGCGCCGCCTGCGCCGCGCCGCCGTCGGTTCGGCCGCGGCGGTCGCGATGCTGGGGGCGTTCCTCGCCGCGTCGCCTCCGGGGCAAGCGTTCGTCGCCGAGGTGAAGTCGTGGTTCGCCCCGCAGAAGACGGTCGAGGAGCCGCTGGAGGGGTTGCCCGAATCGACGGAGGTCGAGCTGCAAGAAGGGACGGCGGGATACGTCATCTACTTCGATGAAGCGCGATTCCGCATGGACCGCGTCGACGGCGTCGATCGGATCGTCCCCGTCGAACCGCCGGGGCCCGGATACCCGGAGGTGTATATGGAAATTTCGCATACGGACGGCGCGCCGGCCGACGTCGCGAAGGCGCTGGCCGCCTCGGTCGAGCGCGAGCCGACGGTGCTCGGTCCCCGCAAGGTTGAATTTCCGACCGCCGGCTGGGAGGTGTACGCGGTCGGCGGCACGGGCGGGCTCGCGTGGAATGACCCGGTCGTGCGGTACCTGGCGATCGACGACGGCGCCGGCGGCAGCTTCGTGGCGAAGCAGAAGTATTTCTTGGAAGCGGAAGAAGGCTACGGCGCGCGCTTCCAGCTGATGATGAAGGAGTTTTATATTACAGAGAACCCTTAGGGAGATCGGAAGAGGAGACGCTTGCGGATGAAAAACATCGGGTACGCAATGATGATCGGATTGTTGGCGGCGGGGCTCGCGGCATGCGCGTCGGAGGAACCGAAGGAGGCGTCGCCGCCTCCGGCGGAGCAGCCGGCTGCGGAACAGCCTGCGATGGAGGAACCGGCGAAGGAGGAGCCGACGACGGAGCAGCCCGCGCCGGAACAGCCGGCTGCGGAACAGCCGGAAGCCGAGTCGCCCGTACAGGAGGCGGCCGCCGAAGAGCCGGCCGCGGAAGAGCCGGCGGCGGACGCGCCGGAGCGCTTGAAGGCCGAAGACCTGATCGGACGCTCGACGGACGACGTCAAGGCGCTGTACGGCGAGCCGGAGGCGCAGGTTGACGACATGAACTACTTGATATGGCGGTATGACTTCGGGACTGAAGGCTACGCATATGACGAGAAGGTCATCTCGATCGACGCGCAGGGCTTCGCCGGAGGGAACATGCTCGCGCAGCTCGTCGTCGAATTCGGCGACGATCCGACGGCGGACGCCTATTCCGTCTACTACATGAAGGACGGCGAGCTGACGCAATACCGCGCCACGAAGGCCGGCGCCGAGGAATACCCCGCCGCCGCCGACTGACGGCGGAGCGACTTTGCGGGAAAACCTCCTTCTAATTGGTCAATGAAGAGCCCGATTCCATGATTTAGAGGGAAAAAGCGGAGCTAATCGGGACGATGGAATGGCAAATGGGCCAATTCGTTCACATTAGTGGGAGGATTTCCGCATAAGCGTCGGATCGTTTCAGGAAACGATGGACTAAAGGGAGGATTTCCGTATAAATCGCGAAAAATCCCCCGCCGTCGGTCGCGAGACCGGGGCGGGGGATTCGTTCGTTATTACGCCCATTCGATCAGGTTCGTCTCGACGATGGGAGCCGCCGCGTCGGCCGGGACGCGGAACGTCTTGATTTCGCACGGTCCGAAGTCGGCGCGGATGACGCGGCCGAGGTGCGGGAGCGAAATTTCCGCGCCGGCGGCGGGCTCGCCGTGCGCCTCATAGCAGCGGACGATCAAGTCGTCGCCGTCCTCGGCTTTCTTGATCGCGGCGACGACGAGCGCGTCGTGCGACGCGGAGACGAACGAGCCGACCTGCGGCAGCGGGCCGTCGCGGTACGTCTCCATCAGCGGGATGACGCGCTGGTTCAGCTCGGCGGCATGACGCACCGCGCCGGCGTCCTTCCACGTGCCGCGATGCGGCAGCAGGGCATAGGAGAACCGCTGCACGCCTTGGTCGATGAACGCGTAATCCTTGCCTTCCTCGATCGGGCCCGGGATATGATGCGCATAGATCGGAGAGCGCAGCACGGTCATGCTCATCTCCGCGCCGCGCACGTCGAAGGCGTACTTGCCGTCGTTCAGCAGGCTGACGCCGTAGACGCCGCTCCCGCCGAGCGCCGCGCCGGAGACGTCGATCCAGTTCTGCCCCGGCTCTTCGTCGCCGTCCGTCTCCCGAACGATGTGTCCGTACGGAATCTCATATGTGGCGACTGGGTTCGCGACGTCGACGGGGAAGCGCAGCTTGAGCATCTTAAACCGCTCGTGCCAGTCGACGGTGACCGCGACCTCGATCGGGTCGACGCCGGCGCGGACGATGAAGTCCTGCGTCAGCGTCGAGCGGCCGTATTCGGAGACGACGCGGAGGACGGACTTGACCGGCCCGTGCTCGACGAGCCGCACGGAGCGCGCCGTAAAGACGCCGATTTCCTCGTCGTACTTCGTCATGTTGTGCCCCCACGTGTCGCTCGGGTCGTGCAGCACGACCGGCCGCGCCGCCGGGCCGGAGAACGCTTCGACGCCCGCGCGCTTGTCGTACAGCGACGCGATCCAGCCCGTCGCCGGGTCGATCGCGAGCCGGTACCGGTCGTTCTCGACCGACGTCGGCGTCGCCTCCGCGGCGGCCGGCAGCTCCGGCGCGGACGCGTCGGCGACGACGCGGTACACGCGGTAGCCGAGCGCGGGCACGTCGGCCATGAAGGCGATGCGCTGCCGGAAGCGGGTCGTCGCGAGCGATTGGACGACCTGCATCGGCACGCGCCGGCCTTCGTCGTCGAGCAGCGCCTCGTCGCCGCGCAGGAAGCTCTTGCCGACGAGGCCGGGATGGCCGAACTGCAGCGCCGCCTCGGCGCGGACCGGCCACGCGTTCGGGTTAAAGACGACGATCGGCACCATGCCGTCCTCCGCCGGGATGCCGATGCGCCACGAGAGCGCCTGCAGGGCGTAGTTAAGCCCGGTCGCCGCGATCGTCATGGCGTAGCCGTGCATGTCGCGCGCGTCGTCGTACGCGGGCTCGATGCTCGTTCCGGCGAGAATGTCGTGGAACTGATTGAACAGCACATGCCGCCACGCGGCTTCGAAATCGGCCGGATACGGCTGCCCCGCGACGTCCTTCGCGACGGCGGAAAATTTCTCCGCGACGAGCAGCTTGTTTTCCGCCTCGCGATTCCACCGCTTAATGCCGGAATGGACGGAATAGCAGCCGACCGCATGCATCTGAAGCTCGTCGTGCACGACGGGGATCGGCCAGGACGGATCGACCTCGGCGAAATACCGGACCGGATCGCTGAGCGTAAGCTCCGGCAGGCCGTCACGGCCGCTCAAAGACGCAATGCTTGCCAAGTTTTCCTTCGTCGGGCCGCCGCCGTGGTTGCCGACGCCGTAGAAGCACATGACGTGCCCGAAGGAGACGGGCAGCTCGCCGGCGCACTTTGCCACATGCTCGTCCAGCTCCTTGCCCCAGCGCGTATACTCGAACGGGATCCGGAACGTCAGCACCTCGGAGCCGTCGTCCGACCGCCACCGGAACAGCCGGCTCGGCAGCTCCTTCTCGTGCGGCTGCGGCCGCATGAAGACGTAATAGTCCATGCCGCTCTTCTTTAAAATTTGCGGCAGCATGCCGTGGTGGCCGAAGCTGTCCGGATTGTAGCCGACCGTCGCGGTGACGCCGAACTTCTCCATGAAGTACCGCTGCCCGTATAAGCCTTGCCGGACGAACGATTCGCCCGAGGGCAGGTTGCAATCGGGCTGCAGCCACCAGCCGCCGCACAGCGCCCACCGGCCTTCGGCGACGCGCCGCCGGATCTCTTCGAACATCGCCGGCTCGTTCCGTTCGATCCACTCGTACATGACCGCCGAGCTCGACGTAAAGACGAAGTCGTCGTATTCGGCGATCCGGTCGAGCGCCGAACGGAACGTCGCCTTCGCTTCCTGAAAGCCTTCCTGCCATTGCCACAGCCACACCGGATCGAGATGGGCGTTGCCGATCATATGCATCTTCATATAGAAAGTCGCCTCCAACGGAATAAGCTTGTCCATAGCATACCGCGTTACCGCAGCATATACCAAAACGCCCCTTCGCCGGCTTTCGATTGACAGCGGCTTCGGGCCGGAAGTATTCTTGGGAGTAATATTCGACCACTGGTCACCAATGAAACGGAGTTTCTTTAAAGCTATGAACCTGCCCTCGTTGCGTCATTTTTCGAAAGATATGCAAGTGTTTATGATCGCCAGCCTCATCAATTCGGCCGGCAGCTCCTTGATGTGGCCGCTCATCTCCATGTACGCGTTCGACGAGCTCGGCCGCAGCATGTCGGACGCGGGCTTCGCGCTCGTCGTCTTCGCGCTCGGCTCGATATGCGGCCAGCTGGCGGGCGGCGCCCTGTACCATCGGCTCGGCGTGAAGCGGCTGGTCGTCGGATCGCTTTCCCTCGTCAGCGCCGGGCTGCTCGCGCTGCCGTTCGCGGGCCATTCGTGGCCGGCGTTCGTCGCGCTGCTCGGCTGGATCGGCTGGTTCAACGCGATGGCGTCGCCCGCGATCCAATCGTTCATCGGCTTCCGCTTCCCGGAGCGGCGCGCGGAGATGTTCAACGCGGTGTACGTCGCGAACAACATCGGCGTCGCGGTCGGCTCGGCCGCGAGCGGCTTCCTGGCGGAAGTGTCGTACGCGCTCAGCTTCGCGGCGAACGGCGTCACGTCGGCGGGGTTCGCGGTCTTTTTCCTGCTCTACCTGAAAAGGACAGGCGCCGAGGCGCCCGCTCGCCCCGCCGAACGAAAGAAGAAGACGGGCGGGTACGCGCCGCTCGCGAACGTTCGGGTGTACCTGTTCCTGGCGCTGGCCGGTCTGGCGCTGAACGTCGGCAACTCCGTCTGGAACTCCGGGGTGTCGCCGTTCATCCTGTCGGAGGGGATGCCGAAGTCGGCGTACGGCCTGCTCTGGACGCTGAACGGCGTGCTTATCTTCGTCGCCCAGCCGCTCATCGGCCTGCTCCGCCGCACGATCGCGCAAAGCTACACGAGCCAGATGACGGCGAGCGCCGTCCTGTATGCGGCGGGCTTCGCCTGCTTCCTGATCGTGCCGAGCTACGCGGGCATGTTGCTCGGCATGATTCTCGCCACGTTCGGCGAGATGCTGATCGCGCCGGCGGTCCCCGCGTTCCTGTCGGAGGCCGGGGGGAAGGAGGCGCCGCTGTACCTCGGCATCGTCGGCGGCGTCGGCTCCGTGGGCCGGGTCGTCGGACCTTACGCGATGGGCTTCCTGTACGATGGGGGAGGACTGCCGCCCGTCGCTTGGATGGCCGTGGCGGCGTCGGTCTTGGCGGCGGGGTTTTACCACCTGCACACTATTCTGTATCGGAATCGTCCCGAAGCAGCTCGGCCAGCATCCGATCTTTATTCGAAAGAAATTCCTTCATAACGATGTAATGATCGGTCTCCTCGAGCGTCCGCGCGTCGATCCCGTCCGGCGTCAAGTAATAGAGGACGCTGTCGGGATACGCCATGACGATCGGGGAGTGCGTCGAGACGACGAATTGCGAGCCCGTCTCCACGAGATCGTGCATGCGGGCGAGCAGCGCCATCTGGCGAACGGGGGACAGGGCCGCCTCCGGCTCGTCCAGCACGTACAGCCCGTCCCCCCGAAATCGATGCAGGAACGTCGCGAAGAACGCCTCGCCGTGCGACTGCGCGTGCAGCGACTTGCCTCCATAGGAGTGAATGATTTTCCCTCCGGGTCCCGGCTCCCGATCCATCGCTTCGATATGGCTTGCCACGTTGTAATAGCTTTCCGCCCGGAAAAAGAAGCCGTCCCTCGGCCGGCGCGCGCCGCGCACGAGACGGATGTATTCGTGCAGCGGCGAATGCGACGGCTCGGTCGCGAAGTTGAAGTTGACGGTGCCGCCTTCCGGATTGAACCCCCACGCGACGGCCAGCGCTTCCAGCAGCGTCGACTTCCCCATGCCGTTCTCCCCGACGATATACGTCACCTTCGGGTGCAGCTCGAGCCGGTCCAGGTAGCGCAGCGCCGGAATGTCGAACGGGTACGCCCGGAACGACGGCACCCGCTCGCGATCGAGCCCGAAGCTGCGGACGAAACCGCCGGGCTCCGCGAATCGCGCCATGTGCGACGCCTCCTCGTTTTCCGAATAAGTTCCTTGGAGCCATCTTACTTCAAAACGTGATAAGATAAAACCGATGTAATACATACGGAATCGGAAAAAGGAGAATGCGCCATGGCTTTGTTACGATGCGATTTTTTCTCGGACGCGCTGCAGCTCAGCACGTCGATGACGGTCATCCTGCCGCAGAAGACGTATACGCAAATCGGGATGGCCGGCGCGGGAAGCGCGCGCGAGCTGTACCCGACGCTGTACCTGCTGCACGGCTTGTCGGACGACGACACGATCTGGTCGCGCCGCACGTCGGTGGAGCGGTACGCCGCTTCCTTGGGCCTCGCCATCGTCATGCCGAACGTGCACCGCAGCTTCTATGCGGACATGGAATACGGCGGACGGTACTGGACGTTCCTGACGGAGGAGCTTCCGGCGCTCGCCCGCTCGTTCTTCCCGCTGTCGGCGGAGCGCGAGGACAATTTCGCGGCGGGGCTGTCGATGGGCGGGTACGGGGCCATGAAGTGGGCGCTCAATCGTCCGGACAAGCTGGCCGCGGCCGCGAGCCTCTCGGGCGCGCTCGACGCGCTGCGGATGACGCGGAACCCGGAGCCGTGGATCAAGCCGTCGCTGGATTTAGTTTTCGGCGGACGGGAGCTGGAAGGGACGGAGCACGACGTGATTTCGCTGCTCGCGAAGGTCGACGCGGCGGACGGCCCGAAACCGAAGCTGTATCAATGGTGCGGGACGGAGGACTTCCTCTATGCGGATAACGTCGCGTTCCGGGACGCCTGCCGGCGGACCGGATTGGATCTGACGTACGAGGAAGGGCCCGGGGACCACAGCTGGGGGTACTGGGACGAGAAAATCCAAGACGTGTTGAAGTGGCTGCCGATCCGATAAGGCCGTCGGGCGAGAATCGCTAGTCTATTTCCTATCAACCGGTCATATACTCTACCAAATCGTTACGAAATGATCTGGGAGGGTACCGGAAATGATAGGTTCTTGGACGAAGCGGGTGGCGTTCCTTACGATGGTGTGCTTGTTGTTGATGCTTTGGCCGCAAACCGCGAAGGAGGCGGCGGACGTGTCGGCCATGCCGGAGGCGCCGGCCGCGCGGACGGCCGAGCCGGCGAAGCAAGCCGCGCCTGCGAGGCCGGAGCATGAACCGCAGCCGAAGACGGCGTCCGAGCCGACGACATCCGAGCCTGCCGCCGAACCGGCCGCCGAGCCGGCTGTCGAAGCGACCGACGAGCCGACCGTCGAGCCGACCGTGCCGGTGTCCCTGCCGACGGCCTGGGTCGACCCCGCGGAGCTGTTCGCCCGGCTCGCGAGCGGCGACCGGACCGGCGGCGCGACGCGGGACGAGGCCGCATCGCCGGAAGGACCCTCGCAGCCTACCGTCTATTTGACGTTCGACGATGGACCGTCCAAGTGGACGCCGCAGGTGCTGGACGTCTTGAAGGAATACGGCGTGCCCGCGACGTTCTTCGTGCTCGGGGAGCAAGCCGAGGCGCGGGAAGAGACGATTCGCCGCATCGTTCGGGAAGGTCATGCTCTCGGCAATCATACGTACGATCATAAATACGAAGACTTATACGGCAGCTTCGCCTCCTTCTGGGAGCAGGCGGAGCGGACGAACGATATATTGGAAAACATTACGGGCGAACGCGTCTCGCTGCTGCGGGCGCCCGGCGGCACGGCGAAAAACTTCGACGCCTTCTATTTCTACTACTTGGAGAAGGCCGGCTACAAGATCCACGATTGGAACGTCGATTCCGGCGATTCGAAGCGCCGCGGCGTCCCGGCTTCCGAGATCGTGGCGAACGTGAAGCGGACGAAGCTGGCGCACGAGATGAACGTGCTGCTGCACGACGGCGCGGGACACGAGGAGAGCGCGAAGGCGCTGCCGGACATCATCGAGTATTTTCGGGAGCAGGGGTATCGATTCGCGGCGTTAACCGAAGAGACGAAGCCGATCTCCTTCAAGGTGACGAAGCCGAAGTGGAGCCGCGCCGTCAGCGAGGCGGAGCATGCGCGGCTGCTGGCGCTCGTCGAACCGTCGCGGGACGTGGCGATTTTGTCCGCGGCGTCCGAGGAGCGGGTGCCGCTGCGCGCCTGGGCGGAGGAGACGGGAGCGACGGTCGTGTGGGACGCGGTCCGCGAGACGGCGACGGTCGTCGTCGGCCAGAATCGCCTCCATTGGAACGTGCGGGAGGCCGCCGGATGGACGACCGACGCGGAGGGCCGGGTCGAGCGCATCGACTTCGCGCTGGAGCTCCAGGGCGAGCGGTTGTACGCGCCTAAGGCGAGCCTCGAGTCGCTGCGGTAACGAACGAAACAGGGATGTACAAGGAGGGCATACGGATGCAAGGCGTGGAGGTATTGTCTGCGTCCTTCTCATACCATACGAAGCCGTTCCACGTGGTGGCGAAGGAAGGGCTGCAGACGCACTATTTGCTTCGCCTGCAGACGGAGGGGCGGTGCCGGACCCGCATCGACGGCGCGCTCGTGCCGGTGGAGCCGGGGGATCTAATGCTGTACGCCCCGGATATGCCTTACGAGCTGCATGTCGAGGAAGAGGAGCGCGGGAACGGCCGCGCGGTGGCGAGCGGCGATTACTTTGTCTTTTTCCGAGGGGCGTGGGCGGACGAATGGTGGAAACAGAAGCCTCGTCCCGTCAAGATGCGTGTCTCGCTGGACGAAGCGCTCGTGCCGCTCTGGCGGCAGATGATCGCGGAGCATCGCAGGCAGTCCGAACAATCCGCGATGCTGCTGGACTATTTGATGCGCGTCGTCTGCCTGACGGTGGATCGCCTCTGTTCCGAGCAGCGTCCGATGAAGGGCAACGCGTTCCTGGCGTATCGGATGAAGAACTATATCGAGGAGCGGGCGACGACGTTGTTCCAGCTCAAGGATCTCGCCCGGCATTGCAACGTCAGCGTGTCGCGGGCGGTGCATCTGTACAAGCAATTTTTCGGGAAAAGCATCATTCAATACGCTCAAGAAGTTCGGCTGAAGGTCGCGCTGGAGCGAATGCTGTATACGCAGACGCCCCTGGAGGTCATCGCGGAAACGTCGGGCTTTCCGAGCTATACGTATTTCTATCGCGTATTTAAGAAGGAATTCGGCGTTTCGCCGCAGCAATACCGGAGCGAACGAAGCGGAGCTCTCGAAACGTAAGGGAGAGTATATTTAAACAATTATTGACAGATGCTACCGTCATCGGGTATTGCACAAGACACCTTGGGCGTAACCGATAATATCCCCCGTGTGCCGCTCGCCATACGCAAGGCGCTTGCGAACGATAAGGACGGAACGCATGAAGAAGAATATCCCTCCCTATGAGATGCTGCTGTGGTGCGTCGCGTTGCCCGGATTCGGGCAATTTTTGAACGGAAAGTACTTGAAAGGCGTCGTCCTAATTGTGCTGGAGGTGCTCATTAACATGGGCGCCAAGTTAAACTCGGCCATCGTATCCAGCTTTCAAGGGAAGATCGAGGTCGCGATCGCCCAGGTCGATTACCAATGGCTTATGTTTTATCCTTGCGTTTATATGTTTTCGATCTACGACGCGTATAAGGACGCAGGCGGCGGACTGGGGCGCCACGACACGCTGCCGTTCGTCGGCTGCGCCTTCTTCGGCACGGTCGGCATCACGTATTCTCCGTTGTTCCGTTTGTTCGGCACCCCGCTCGGACCGGTCTGGTGTCCGATGCTGTTCGCGGCCGTGGGCCTCCTGGCCGGCGCGATCCTCCGGTACGCGCTGATGAAGCGCGATCTGGCGGATTAGGGCCGCTCGAGCAGCCGGGCGACCAATTGCGTGCGGTTCCGCACCTCGGCCTTGCCCAGCATGGATTGAATATGCTTCTTCACGGCCGCCTCGCTGATATACAGTCGCGAGGCGATCTGTCCGTTCGTCGCCCCGTTCACGAGATGCTTGGCGACCTCGGCCTCCCTTGGCGTGAATTCGAACTGCCGCTCGCCTTCCAGGCGAAGCGGCTTTTCCCGTTGGGGGACCGATGGGCCGATCGTTCCGCGCAGCCATGCCGTCAGCCGGTCGTCGCGTACGTCTGCGACATAAGTAGCCGTCGGCGTGGTCCCGTCGTAATCGAAGTGCACGGCTCCGGGCACCGTCTCGAAGCCCATGCTCTTATGCACTTCTTCGTAATGCGGCAGCGGAGGCGGCGAAGCGACCGTCAATCCGCCGGACAAGACGGCGTCCAGCATGATGCGGACGATATCCGACCGCCGATCCTCCCGCTCCAAGTCGTCCATGTCCACGGATAACAGAAACCAGCCCGCCGGCCGTTCGGGCGGCGCGAGGAGCGGGCGCAGCCGGTCGTCGCTCAGCGAAGCGAAATACGCGCGGGCGACGATCCACTCGCGGAGATGCGGGATCGTTCCTCGATGGATCGGCACCGCCGCGACGAGGCCGACGACGGCGCCGGCCGGATCGCGCACGATGCGCAGCGACCGGCGGTCCCACTCGAGCAGGCGCCGCGGATCGACGCCGGTCAGACGCAGCAGGCTCCGCTCCTCGTCCAGGTCGTATCGGAACATCGTCCCGCTCTCCGGGTCGGAGCATCGGATGCGAACGCGCTTCGCGGTATCCCGGCGTCGGCGCAGGTACGCTTCGACTTCGGGCAGCGTCGATTCGTCCGCTTGCTCCAAGTAGTTCGCGGAGAAGCCGGACTGTCGGTAATGGGCGCGGAGCACGGGGCTTCCGAGATATTGCAGCAGCTCGCCGAGCTCCTGCGCGACCGGCCGACGCTCGCTAAGGCGCCGTTCCAGCCGTACCGCGACGAACGAGATCCAGCGTTCCCGGTACCGCTCGAAGGTCGAGGGCTTGCGGGCGCGCAGCGACCGCCGGAAGGCGTCGCGGATCGTATCGTGCATCCCCCAGCCGCGCTCCGTCCGTCTTAGGAAGGACAGCCGGACGAGCCGATCGAAGAGGAGGCCGGACACGTCCTCGCCGACGATGCCGGACAGCGCCTCCTGATCGAAGCGAAGCGGGATGGAGGCGGCGGAGAGCAGCTCGGAGAGCGCTTCGTTCTCGGCTTCCCCGGCCCAATGGCGCACGAGCGCGTCCCACTGCTCCGGACGGTCGTACGACAGCATCGCGGGGCCGGCCGTCGAAGCGCCGCAGAGCGCCATCGCCAGCGGATGGCCCATGGATCGCACCCAGAGCGAATCGCCCGCTTCGTCGGATAGGCCCAGCCGGCCCGCGTATTCGCGAACCTCCTCGTAGCCGAGCGGCTCGAGCCGCAGATGAACGGTCATCGACCGCCACGCCGGATCGATCGCCCACGGTCCTTCCAGCGGCCGCCGGCTCGCCATGACGACGAGCGCGTCCGCGCGAAGACCGGGGAGGAAGCTTTCCCGCAGCCATTGCTCCGCGGCGCCCAGCTCGTCGCAGTGGTCCAAGACGAGAACGGCGTCGTCCGCCGCGCCGCGCCATGCGTCGCTTATCGCGTTCTCAACGTCTATGCTTCGCCCCGCCCCCCTTATATCGACGAATACCGCGGCTCGGCCGCGTTCCGCGGCGAGCTCCCGCCACCGGTCGAGCAGGAAGCTCTTCCCGATCCCGCTGTCCCCGTATACGTTCACGACGCGTTCCGCGCGGGTCGAGCCGCGGCCGAGGAAGGCGGCGAAGAAGCCCAGCTCGAAGGCGCGCCCGACGAACAAGCGCCGTTGCAGCGCGCCGAGCCGATCGCCGAGGCGCTCCGCCGCGCGGCTCTCGGCACGGTCGCCGGCGCAGCGCCCGGCGGGGATGTCCCCGCGGCTCTCGAACCCGTCCTCGAGACGATTTCCTTCCCACCGCTCGCATTTCTTCTCCTCGGACATTGCAGTCCCCTCCCTTATCCGCCCGAATCGATCCGAAAAAAATATCTATTAGTATACTACCGGAGTGTTCGAAAGAGTAGTTTCCTTCTCGTTATCCCGTGGTACGTTCAAGTCGCCGACATCGGCGAGGAGGGATTGCGATGAGAGATCGGAGTAAACAAGAGAGGGGCTCGGGGCCGGAACGGTTGACCGGCTCCGAAATTATGCTGCGCACGCTGCTGCTGGAAGGCGTGGAGTGCGTATTCGGTTATCCGGGCGGCGCCGTGTTGTACATGTACGACGCCCTGCACGGGCATGAGGGCTTCCGCCACGTGCTGACGCGCCACGAACAGGGCGCCGTTCATGCGGCGGACGGCTATGCGCGGGCGACCGGCAAGACGGGCGTTTGCATCGCGACATCCGGGCCGGGGGCGACGAACCTTGTCACGGGGATCGCCACCGCCTACATGGATTCCGTCCCCATGGTCGTAATCACGGGGAACGTCGCGACCGAATTTACGGGAACGGACGCGTTCCAAGAGGCCGACATCGTCGGCATCACCCAACCGATCACGAAGCACAGTTATTCCGTGCGCAAGGTGGAGGACCTGTCCCGGATATTGCGGGAGGCGTTCCTGATCGCCGGAACGGGCAGGCGAGGTCCGGTGCTGGTAGACATTCCGAAGGACGTCTCCGCGGCGACGACCGACTTCGTCTACCCGGAGCGGGCGGGGCCCCCGCCGGGATACGAGCCCGGCGCGCGAGGGGTGGACGAAGCGGCGGCGGCGCGCCTCTTGGCGCGCCTCGGCGAAGCGTCTCGACCGCTCGTGCTGGCCGGGGGGGGCGTCGTCCACGCGAACGCGAGCGAGGAGCTCGTCGCCTTCGCGACGAGGTCGCGCATTCCGGTGACGACGACGCTGCTCGGACTGGGCGGCTTTCCCGGGGATCACCCGTTATGGCTCGGCATGCCCGGCATGCATGGGACGGTGACAGCGAATACGGCGCTGCAGGAGTGCGATCTGCTGCTCTCCGTCGGCGCCCGGTTCGACGATCGGGTGACGATGAAGCTGAGCGCGTTCGCGCCGCGCGCGGAGATCGCGCATATCGACATCGACGCGGCCGAGATCGGGAAGCTGGTGCCGACCGCCTACGGCGTCTTGGGCGACGCCCGCGAGACGTTGGCCTGGTTGAACGAGAGAATCGGAGAGCCGCCGGCTTCCGAGGATCGAGAGGCGTGGATTCGGCGCCTGACGGAGCTGCGGCTGCGGTTCCCGCTCGCCTACCGAGACAGCGAGACGGAGCTGAAGCCGCAGTACGTCATCGAGATGATCGACCGGACGACGAAGGGCGAAGCGATCGTCACGACGGACGTGGGCCAGCATCAAATGTGGACCGCGCAGTTTTATCGTTTTCGCCGGCCTCGCTCGCTGCTCACTTCGGGCGGGCTCGGGACGATGGGCTTCGGCTTTCCGTCGGCGATCGGCGCTCAGATCGGCAACCCGGATCGCGTGGTCGTCTCGATCAACGGCGACGGAGGGATGCAGATGTGCGCCCAGGAGCTGGCCGTCTGCGCGATCCATCGCGTGCCGGTCAAGATCGTCGTCGTCAACAACCGCACGCTCGGCATGATTCGGCAGTGGCAGAAGCTGATCCATGAGGAGCGGTTCAGCCATATCGATCTGTCGGGCAGTCCCGACTTCGTCAAGCTAGCGGAAGCGTACGGCGTGCCCGGATGGCGGGCGGAGACGAAGGCCGAAGCGGAGCGGGCGTGGCGGGAGGCGCTCGCGACGCCGGGTCCGGCGCTCGTCGACTTCGTCGTCTCTCGAGACGAACTCGTCTATCCGATGGTCCCGCAAGGCAGCGCGCTTGACGACATGATTCTTGGGGAGGAGCCGTAAACATGCGAACCGTTCATACGTTATCGTTGCTCGTATCGGATCAACCGGGGGTGCTGCAGCGCGTCGCCGGACTGTTCGGGCGAAGGGGATTCAACATCGAGAGCATCGCGGTGGGGCCGTGCGAGCGGGAGGGCTGCGCCCGGATGACGATCCTGACGCCGGGACCGGAGCAAGGCGTCGACCAAGTCGTCCGGCAGCTGCAGAAGCTCGTCGACGTCTACGAGGTCGAAGCGCTGGAGCGGCCCGCGGTCGCGCGGGAGCTGATGCTGGTGCGCCTCGGCATGGAGGCGAGCGAAGAGCGCGCGGCTCGGCTTCGCGGCTGGGTCGATGCGTTCCCGTGCAGGCTGTTGGACGTTAGGGACGATGCCGTCGTCGTGCAGCTCGTGGCGACGCGGGCGCAAAACCGGGCGTTCCTTAAGCTGAACTCGGACGTGCCCGCGCTCCGCATCGTCAGCGCCGGGGAAGTCGCGCTGCCGCTGTAAGGGCGGCGAAAGCGAAGAGCCTTTCCCGAGCGCTGGTCGGCGTCGCGGGACGGCTCTGTTTTCGCAGTATCGGCAATTTGTCGTCTAACGGATGTCGAAATACCCTCTATGGGGCCTGTTATGAGCGAAAGTTCGTATATTTGGTGGATAAAACCTCTAAGGGGAGCGAAATAGATGATCTTTTGCCGATATTGGCTCCTCCATCGGGCATAAGGCGGGTGAAGATATGACATTTTGCCGAAAACGCATGGGCTTCGGGCGCAGCTTATTTCCGAAGAAACGCAGGAACGGCCTCCGCCGGCAGCGGGCGCGAGAACAGGAACCCCTGCACCTGGTCGCAGCCGTGTTGCTCGAGGAACCGTACCTGCTCCGTCGCTTCGACGCCCTCCGCGATGACCTCGATGCCGAGGCTGTGCGACATCGTGACGATCGCCTTCACGATGTCTTGATCGTTCTGGTCCGCAAGCAAATCCCGAATGAACGATTGGTCGATCTTGAGCCGGTTGATGGACAGATGCTTCAAGTAATGGAGCGAGCTGTAACCCGTGCCGAAGTCGTCGATCGCGATGCCGACGCCGAGCTGCTTCAGCCGGCGGATGACCTCGGAGGAGGTCGTCCGATCCATCGTCAGGCTCTCGGTCAGCTCCAGCTCGAGCAGCCGGGCCGGGAGCCGGGACGCGCGGAGAGCGTTCCGCACCAGAGAGATGAAATCAGGCTGCTGCAGCTGCCTCGCGGAGATGTTGACGGAGACCGTCATCGGCGGCAGTCCGTCGTCGATCCACGACTGCGTCTGCCGGCACGCTTCGTTCAGCACCCAATCCCCGATCGGCAAGATCAATCCCGTCTCCTCGGCGATCGGGATGAACGTCGCCGGGGAGACCGGTCCCCACGACGTGTGATTCCAGCGCAGCAGCGCTTCGACGCCGATGACGCGCCGCTTGCGGGTATTGACCTGCGGCTGGTAATGCAGCGACAGCTCGCCGCGCTCCAGCGCGCGGCGCAGATGATTTTCCAGCTCGAGCCGCTTCTCCGCCTTCGACTGCAGCTGAGGATTAAACAGCTGGAAGCCGTTGCGTCCGTTCTGCTTCGCTTGATACATCGCGTAGTCCGCGCTTTTCAGGAGCGACTGAGGGTCGAGGCCGTGATCGGGGAAGACGCTGACGCCCATGCTCGGCGTGATGAAAATTTCTTGCCCTTCCACGTAGAAGGGAGCCTGCAGCGCGTCCAAGATGCGTTCCGCGACCGCTCGCGCCCGCTCCTCCGATGCGCCGTCCAGCAGCAGCACGAATTCGTCCCCGCCTTGCCTCGCGATCAACCCCTCGCCGTTCGCCGCCTCGACCAGCCGCCTCGAGACTTGCCGTAACAGCGCGTCGCCGAATCGGTGCCCCATCGAATCGTTCACGATCTTGAACCGATCCAGGTCCAAAAACATCACGGACAGATGATCCCCCTCGCGAGCCGCCCGTTCGATCGCCCGGTCGAGCGATTCTTCCAGCAATCGGCGATTGCCGAGACCGGTCAAGGCGTCGTGGAACGCCATGTGCCGGATCGTCTCGTCCTGCCGCTGCCGCTCGATCGCGAGGCCGACGAGCGCCCCGGCGCGTTCGGTCAACCGAAGCTCCTCTTCGCTCGGGGAGCGCCGATCGAAGGAATACATAGCGAAGGTGCCGACCAATTCGGCCTCCAGCACGATCGGGACCGACCAGCAAGCTTCGATGCCGTACGGCTGGACAAGCTCTCGGTAGCCGTCCCAGCGTTCGTCCGTCGAGATGTCGGAGACGATCACGGTTTTCTTATAGTAAGCGGCGCTTCCGCACGAGCCGATCGAAGGGCCGATCGGCAGCTCCGTCAAATTGCGATTGAACGCTTCGGGGAAGCTCGGCGCCGATCGCAGCCGGAGCCGGCCGGCGGCCGGGTCCGACAGCAGCACCGAGCACAGCGCGCCGGTCTGCTCCTCGATCAGCGCGACGATGCTGCGAAGGATGTCGTCCAGCTCCTGCGTCTTCGCGATCATCTCGAGCACTCGGTTTTGCCCGTCGATCAACCGAAGGGACTTGTTCCTCGAGGTCATATCCTTGGCGATGCCGATGACGCCAGCGACGCGCCCGTCCGCCAGCAGGGGCACGGTCGTGATGGTCAGCTCCGCGATTTTCCCGTCGCCGCGCACGATGTTCACATCCATCGTCTGCGGCTGCAGTCGATGGATGACGTGGAAATAACAGCGCTCGACCTCTGCGGCATACTCCGGCACGACTAACTGCATGTAAGACATCGAGCGAAGCTGTTCTTGGGTGTAGCCGATCAGAAGCTCGCCCGCCGGGTTGACGCCGGTGAAGTTGCTGCGGTCGTCCAACACGAAGACAGGATCCAAGTTGTATTGAAAAAGGGACTCGAAATTCGGCTCCGCGGCATTCGACATTCGGGGTTTCGCTTCGCTCACGCGCTTGCACTTCCTTAACTCCGCTAATCGGTGGTGTTATCGGCATTATAAGGGCGCCGCGCCGCGGTGTAAACGCAAATTGAAGCGTGTCATAAGCGCGTCCGGCAATTCCCGCCGCCGCGCGGCAAATAGCGGGAGGGGAACGGGAACATACTAAGCGCGGATCGCACCATTCTTGGAACCGAAAGGAAGTCGATGGTTATGGCAACGACGACGCAGCAGCCGCCGAAGCAGACGTTCCCTCCCCAGCATCAGGACCGGCAGCCGGGCCTCGAGCGGGACATGAACCCGAAGCCGGTGTTCGAGGATCGGCAGTATAAAGCCGCGGGCAAGCTGCTCGGCAAGACCGCGCTCATTACCGGCGGCGACAGCGGCATCGGCCGCGCGGTGGCCGTGACGTACGCGAAGGAAGGCGCGGACGTGGCGATCGTGTATTTGAACGAGCACGCGGACGCGGAAGAGACGAAGCGCCAGGTCGAGCAAGAGGGCCGGCGGTGCCTCTTGATCGCCGGAGATATCGGGGATGAAGCTTTTTGCCGGGATGCGGTGGAGCGGACCGTCCGCGAATACGGGAAGCTCGACATTCTCGTGAACAACGCCGCGGAGCAGCATCCGCAGAAGAGCATCGAGGACATTACGGCGGAGCAGCTGGAGCGGACGTTCCGGACGAACATCTTCGCAATGTTCTACTTGACGAAGGCGGCGATGAAGCATCTGAAGTCGGGCGCGGCGATCGTCAATACGACGTCGATCACGGCGTACCAGGGCAACGAGATTTTGCTCGACTATTCCTCGACGAAGGGCGCGATCGTGACGTTCACCCGTTCGCTGTCGCAGCAGCTCGTCGGCAAGGGCATCCGCGTCAACGGCGTGGCCCCGGGGCCGATCTGGACGCCGCTCATCCCGTCGACGTTCAACGAAGATCAGGTATCGAAGTTCGGAGGCACGACGCCGATGAAGCGCGCGGGACAGCCCGAGGAGCTGGCCCCGAGCTTCGTCTTCCTCGCGAGCGACGATTCCTCCTATATGACGGGGCAGATTTTGCACGTGAACGGTGGTATGATCGTTAACGGGTGATGACGTATGGGCAAACGGAAGACAGGCGGGTCTTCGAACGGATGGTCCGGGGGGAAGACCGCGCCTCAAGCCGCTTCGCAAGAGAAGGAGAAGGGGCTGACGCTGAAGGACGCGCTCGGCGCGGACGTGCTGGCGAAGCTGAAGGCGCAGGCCGACGCGCTCAAGGCGCAGGAAGCGCAAGAGCGCGAACGCCAGCGCGCCGAGGCGGAGGAACGCCGCAAGCAGGAGCAGAAGCGGCTCGACAACGATTTCGAGCATCTGCTCAATAATAGCGGCATGGATTGGAAGAAGTTCAAGTAGGGGAAAAATAGCGGAGGTTCCGGTCGCGTGCCGGAGCCTCCGCTATTTTTTATGCGCTGCGGTTCGCACCGTCGCTTTTTTTCTTCCTTCTCCTCGGTTTCCTTTCGCTCAGCCGACCGGCTGAACGTAAGGAAATCGGGGAGGAAGGGGCGCAAAGGACCGGCGGACGGCGGGACGGGGGCAAGTGCGGACCAAGTATGCAGCAAGCGGGTACCTGGTGCGCACAATCTGCGTTCATCGTACGCAATTCGGCGGCGGAAGATCGTCTTCGTTTGACGATGAGAATCATTTTCAAATAAAATGAGATGTTGGAAAGGACGTGAACGGACTTGCTCTCATACTTAGATACTACGCTCGTCCGCGTGCCGGAGAGCGGACGCGTCGACGTCGCCGGCGACGAGGCGCCGCGGTTCGGCTTCGTCCAGCGCGAGCACGTGTCCGCGACGATGGAGGACGAGGCGGCGGACTTCGCCGCGGCATCCGGCGACTGGTTCTTCGTCCCGTCGCGCAGACGATTAACGCTATATAATCCCGGACCCGCGCCGGCGGACGTCCTGCTCGTCCGCTTTCGCGCGTCGGAAGCGGTACCGGCGTGGCCCGCGAACGAAGGCGGCAGCCGCACGTTCCGACTGCCCCGCTCGCGCGCGCCGGCGGAGGCGTTCGCGGCCAGCGCGGGAGCGGGCCGCTTCGAAGCGCTGCCGCTCGAGACGCGGCTCGAGCGGCAGGCGCACCTGCACGCGGTCGCGGCCGCCTGCGTCGCGGCCGCGCGGGCGGCCGCCCTCAGCGCCGAAGATCCGCTGCATCGCCACGTCGAGGAGGCGCGGCGCGCGATCCGCGATCGGTTCGACGAGCACCTCGACATGGAGGAGCTCGCACGCTTGTCCGGCGCCTCCCCGAGCCGCTTCTACCAAGCGTTCCGGGAGCACACGGGCTTCAGCCCGCATAAGCTGCTGACGGCCGTGCGGCTGAACGCTTCGCTCGCCCGGCTGTCGAACGCGCCCGCATCGATCATGGCCGTGGCCCATTCCGTCGGGTACGCGGACGAGCTGTATTTCAGCCGGCTGTTCAAAAAGCACATGGGCGTGTCGCCGTCCGAATACGCGAGCCGGGCCAATCGGCGCATCGCGAACCTGTGCCCGGTCTTCGAGGGCGATCTCGCGGCGCTCGGCATCGCGTCCGCGTTCGCGCCTCCGAGAGGCTGGGAGGCGCGCGCCGAGGAGCTGCTGCCGAACCTAAGAGCGGCGAAGCCCGACATCATCTTCACGCATCCGGTGCCGGACGACATTCAAGCGGAGCTGGAGATGATCGCGCCGGTAGAGCGAATCGTATGGAAGGGGCCGGAGGCGCCCTCTTGGAAGGAGCGGCTCGTTCGCATCGCGAGCTCGCTCGAGCTGCCGGGCGTCGCGGAGCGGTGGCTGTCGCTGTTCGAGACGAAGGCGTCCAACGCGCGTACGCACGTGAACGAGAAGCTGGGCGGCGCGCCGTTCCTGCTCGTCGGCGCGTATGCCGGCGGCTTCCGGGTGTTCGGGCCGCAGCGGAAGAAGATGAGCGACCTCTTCTACTCGGAGCTGGGCTTCGCTCCGCCGCCGGAAGCGCTCGGCCTCGGCTTTCTGGACACGGAGCGGATCGAGGACGTCGCGGCGCTGCCCTGCGACAACGTGCTCTTCCTGCTGCCCGACTCGCTGCCGGTATCGTTCGGCTTCCGTCTGGCCGCCGAATGGCGCGAACGGAAATCCGGGCGGACGGCATGCCTGCTGATCCGCCATTCGGATCCTTCGCTGTACAACGCGGCTTTCTACGAGAGCCTGCTCGACCAGACCGTCAATCAGTTGCTGCGCGGGGACGTTTTAAAAAGTCCATACGAAAAGTAGAAATGTCCATTCCGCTCGAAGAAGGATGCGGTACAATAGGGAAAGTGTTTCACTGATAATGATTATCACTTTCGGCATCGCCGGCGGAGAATAATGCCGGCGGCATAGGGGGACCTTATGGGATTATCGGAAGTTATTAGGGGACGTCGATCCGTACATAAGTTCCAACAGGATCGTCCGGTACCGCTCGACGTCGTCGCCGAGCTGCTCGACACCGCCGTATGGGCGCCGAATCACAAGCTGACGCAGCCGTGGCGGTTCGTCGTCGTGCACGGGGAAGGTCGCAAGCGGATCGCGGAAGTGTCCAGAGCCGTCAACGAGAAGCGGGAGAAGGATCCCGTCAAATCGAAGGAGCTCGGCGAGTTTTTCTATAACAAGCTGATGGCCGTGCCGATGTTCGTCGTCGTGCTCATGCGGGAAGATACGCAGCTCGCCGTGCGCGAGGAAGATTACGCGGCGACGAGCTGCGTCATTCACAACTTCGGCTTGCTCGCGTGGGAGCGGGGCCTCGGCATGGTTTGGGAGACGTACGGCCTCTTGCATCAGCCCGGGTTTCGGGAGGCGGTCGGCGCGCGGCCCGGCGAGAAGATCGTCGGCAGTCTGCATGTCGGCTACCCCGCGGCGGTGCCGCCCGCGCAAGCGAGAATTCCGGCCTCGCGGCTGCTGACCGTCATCGGCGAGTAACGCCATGCCGCGAGGCGGCGACTAGACGCTTCCATGGAGAAGCATATACGCCAGGAGCGAATCATGAAAATACGTTATTTATTGCCTGCGCTGATCGCGCTGTCCGTCGTCTCGCTGTTCGTGGGCGTCTCGGACTTAACGCCGATGGACCTGTTTACGATGAGCGAGAAGCAGGCGCAAATTTTTTTCGCAAGCCGCGTGCCCCGGCTCGTCAGCATCGTCATCGCGGGGATGAGCATGAGCATCGTCGGCCTCATCATGCAGCAGCTGACGCGCAACAAGTTCGTGTCGCCGACGACGGCCGGCACCGACGAAGCGGCCCGGCTCGGCGTGCTCGTGGCGATTCTGCTGTTCTCCGGCACGTCGACGATGGCCAAGATCTTGGTCGCCTTCGCGTTCGCGCTGGCCGGCACTTATATTTTCATGAAGCTGCTCGACCGGGTGAAGTACAAAGACGCGATCTTCATTCCGCTCGTCGGACTGATGTTCGGCAGCATTATCGGTTCGGTCACGACGTTCTTCGCGTACAAGAACGATCTTATCCAGAACATCGCCGCTTGGATGCAAGGCGACTTCTCGCTGATCATCCGCGGCAGCTATGAGCTGCTATATCTTAGCGTGCCGGTGCTGATCGTCGCTTACGCGTACGCGAATCGATTCACGGTAGCCGGCATGGGCGAATCGTTCGCGGTCAACCTCGGGCTGAACTATAAGCAGGTCGTCAACATCGGCCTCGCGATCGTCGCGCTCGTCTCGGCCGTCGTGCTGCTGACCGTAGGCATGATTCCGTTCCTCGGGCTTATCATCCCGAATCTCGTCACGATGTATCGAGGGGATCATCTGCGGAACAGCCTGACGTCGACGGCGCTCTTCGGCGCCGTGTTCCTGCTCGCCTGCGACATCTTCGGACGGCTGATCATCTTCCCGTACGAAATTCCGATCGGACTGACGGTCGGCGTCATCGGAAGCGCGATCTTCCTGTATATGCTGCTGAGGAGGAAGAACTATGGGGCCTAGAGGCAAGCTCATCTCCCTCGCGGCCGTCGCCCTGGCGCTCATCGCCGTCTTCCTGTTCGCGAACCTCGGCGGCAACGTCGGGTACGTGCTGCCGCGCCGGGCGTACAAGGTGCTGGCGATCGTACTGACGGGGGCGGCGATCGCATACGCGACGACTGTGTTCCAGACGATGACGAACAACCGGATTTTGACGCCGAACATAATCGGCCTCGATTCGATGTACTTGCTCGTCCAGACGTTCATCGTCTTCGCGTACGGCGCGATGAACGTCGCGGTCATCAATCAGAAGCTGAACTTCTTCCTCTCCGTCGCGGCGATGATGGGCTTCGCTCTGGTGTTGTATCGCCTGCTGTTCAAGCGGCCGGGCGCCCACATCTACTTCTTGCTGCTCGCGGGCATCGTCATGGGGACGCTGTTCGGCAGCATGACGACGTTCATGCAGGTGCTGATCGATCCGAACGACTTCCTCGTCGTGCAAGGCCGCATGTTCGCGAGCTTCAACAACGTGAACACGGATCTGGTCTGGATTGCGCTCGGCGCGTTCGTCGTCGTCGGAGGCTATGCGCTGCGTTTCATTCCGATGCTCGATACGTTGTCGCTCGGTCGGTCGCATGCGGTCAATCTCGGCATCGACTACGAAGGCGTCATCAAGCGGCTGCTCGTCGTCATCGCCGTGCTGATCGCCGTCGCGACCGCGTTGGTCGGGCCGATCACGTTCCTCGGACTGCTCGTGGCGAATTTGGCCGTACAGTTCATGCGGACGTACCGGCACAAGTTTCTCATCCCGGCTTCGATCCTGATCAGCGTCGTCGCGCTGGTCGGCGGCCAGCTGCTCGTGGAGCGCGTGTTCGTCTTCTCCACGACGCTGAGCGTCATCATCAACTTCATCGGCGGCGTGTACTTCTTGTATTTGCTGTTAAAGGAGAATCGAACGTGGTAGTCGTGAAGAACGTAACGAAGTCCTATGGCGGCAAGCCCGTCGTCGAAAATGTATCCCTGCGCATCGAACCGCGCAAGATCACTTCCTTCATCGGCCCGAACGGGGCCGGCAAGAGCACCCTGCTCTCCGTGATCAGCCGCTTAACGCCGCAGGACGAAGGCGAAGTGTGGATCGAGGACAAGGAAATCCGGAAGTGGAAGAGCGGCGACTTAGCGAAAAAGATTTCGATCCTGAAGCAGTCGAATATCGTGAACGTCCGGCTCACGGTGCGCGAGCTCGTCAGCTTCGGCCGCTTCCCGTATTCGCAGGGTCGGCTGACGCCGGACGACTGGAAGCACGTCGACGAGGCGATCCGGTACATGGATCTCGAAGCGATGCAGCACAAATATTTGGATGAGCTGAGCGGCGGGCAAAACCAGCGCGCGTTCATCGCGATGGTCATCGCGCAGGACACCGAATACATCCTGCTCGACGAGCCGCTCAACAATCTCGACATGAAGCACTCGGTGCAAATCATGAAGGTGCTTCGGCGCCTGGTCGACGACCTCGGCAAGACGATCGTCATCGTGCTGCACGACATCAACTTCGCTTCCTGCTACTCGGATCGGATCGTCGCGCTGAGAGACGGCCGCGTGGCGAAGGAAGGCGCCGTGGACGAAATTATCCGCACCGACGCGTTGAAAGAGATATACGACATGGACATTCCGATCGAGCCGATCGGCGGGAATCGGATCGCGGTGTACTTTTCATAGGGGCATAAAGGAAAGACAACATAGAAACCAAATTATTATAAGGAGTGGTTAGGATCATGAAGAAATTTTCGGTATGGGCGGTATTGATGGTCATGATGCTGGTCGTCGCGGCATGCGGCGGCGGCAACGCGTCCGAGGACGGCACCCAAGGAGCGGCGGAGACGCCTCCCGTGGAGCAGCCCGCTGCGGAGGAGCCTGCAGCCGAGGAGCCGGCGGCGCCGACGGAAGTTACGATTACGCATCAACTCGGCGAGACGGTCGTGCCGGTCAATCCGGCGAAGGTCGTCGTGTTCGACTTCGGCGCGCTCGACTCGCTCGACAAGCTGGGCGTAACGGTGACCGGCGTACCGCAATCGGGGACGATTCCGCCGTACCTAGAGAAGTACGCGGGCTCCGACTATACGAACGTCGGCAGCCTCGTCGAGCCGGACTTCGAGAAGATCGCGGAGCTCGATCCGGATCTGATCCTCATCTCTGGCCGTCAATCGGCGCATTACGAAGAATTCACCAAGCTGGCTCCGACGGTGTTCATCGGCGTCGACAACGCCAACTACATGGAGTCGTTCAAGAACAACGTAACGATTCTCGGGCAAATTTTCCAGAAGGAAGCGGAAGTCGCGGCGGAAGTGGAAGCGGTGGAGAAGGCGGTCGCCGACCTGAACGCGGCGTCGACGGCCGGCGGCAAGAACGCGCTCGTCGTGCTGACGAACGAAGGAAAGATCAGCGCGTACGGACCGGGCTCGCGCTTCGGCATCATTCACGGCGCGTTCGGCATCCCGGCCGTCGACGAGGACATCGTCGTCGAGACGCACGGTCAGAGCGTCACCTACGAATACATCGTCGAGAAAGATCCGGACTACTTGTTCGTGATCGATCGGAACGCCGTCGTGACGTCGGGCGAAGCCGCTCCGGCGGGCTCCTTGTCGGACAACGAGCTGATCAAGAACACGAAGGCCTACAAGAATAATAAGATCGTCTACCTCGATCCGAACTACTGGTACCTGTCCGGCGGCGGCCTGATCTCCGTCTCCGAGATGGTGAAGCAAGTGACGGAAGCGACGAAATAATTCAGTTTCCGTTGCCGCATATACGGAAGACTGCCGCGAGTCCTTGGGACTTGCGGCGGTCTTTTTTTGCTTATATAGGGCCAATAGTCCCGATATAAAACGGCTCGAAAAGACATAGCGCCTTGAAATAAAAGGCTTGAAGTAAAAATTCACAAATGTAATTTACTCGTGAAATTTAGTTTCAAAATCCTACCTGCGACCCATGGAGAAAGATCGGAAAGGTGGTAATATACGAAACGTTATGTATCTGGAAGGTCTTGGATCGATTCACGTAGATTCGAATGAATGGTGGGAGAGGATGAACGTGGCTTTACGATCGATTTGGAGTAGGATGGCAAGGGTTCTGGCTGTTTGTTTGGCGCTGTCCTCGATTACGCCCTCTTGGGCGGCGAACGAGGCGTTAGCGGCCGGCAGGGGGAACGAGCTTACCCCGGTAACGGTGCAGGTTACGGATTCGGACGGCGCGCCGCTGCCTTCCGCTTCCGTGTTGGTACGCGCGAAGGGGGGGCGAGACGAATCCGTCTGGGGCGTAACGGATGCCCAGGGGAGCTGGAACGCGTCGCTGAAGAACGGCGCTTACGATGTTGCGGTCCAGCATGAAGGCGGCTTCGCGGCGTATAAGAACATCGGGGTCGGCAAGGGCACCCCGGTCGTTGCGCTGCAGGCGGAGAAGGCCGCGGTCTTTACAGGAAAGCTGACGGAAGCGAACGGCGAGGCGGCGGCGGGAGCGTTGGTTTCGTTCCGGACGAACCCGGCTTTCCTTACCGCGACGCAAGCGGACGGATCGTTCCGGGTTTATGTGCTTCCGGAACGTACTTACCACTTGTCGGTGGATGCGAGATGGGAAGGGGTGCCGTTCGCGGGAGAGGCGCCGTCGGGGCTCGACGAAGAGAACGCGGACGGGGACGGCTGGTACCGGCTGTTGACCCCGCTGCACGCGCCGCAAGCCGGAGAAAGCTATGATTTGGGCACGATCGATCTTGCCGACTTGAAGCCGCATTCCGGAAACGGCGGCGGTTCGGACGGCGGCGGCGGGGAGACGCCCGACGTCACGCCGCCGGCGGTCCCGGAAGGGCTTGAAGCGACCGCTTCTTCGGACCGGATCGAGCTGCAGTGGCAGGCCGTAGGGGATGCGGACCTAAGCGGTTATCGAGTATATACCTCTATGAACGGCGGTCAGGACTGGGATACGGGGGTTGCCGCGGGGACGGCGACCGCCTATACCGTTACGGAGGTAACGCAAGGATTGGCGTATACCTTCGCCGTAACGGCCGTGGACCGGAGCGGGAACGAATCGGCGAAGTCGGGAGTCGTTACGGCGGTGCCGCTCGAGGTGCCGGACACCGTTCCGCCGGCGGTCCCTGCAGGGCTGACCGCGACCGTGGAAGCGGCCCATGCGCTGCTTGCGTGGAGCGCCGTCGAGGACGATGCTCTTGTGGGATACAATTTGTATCGGTCTTTAGACGGCGGTCTATCGTGGCATGCGCTTCTAAGCGCATTCGCGGGAACCTCGTACACGGTTTCGGACCTGACGCCGGGCGTCCTCTATCAATTCGCCGTATCGGCCGTCGATGCGGCGGGGAACGAATCGGCGAAGTCCGAAGCGGTCGCGGTGCTGGTGCCCCCGTCGACGGATCCTACGGATCCCGGCGACGTCGCGCCGGAAATTCCGGTCGACGGGTCCGGGACGTTCGCTTCGAACAACTCGTTCCTCTTCGAGGGTCCCCAGCCGATTCAGATCGGCGTCGTTCCGGGCGCGATCGAGCCGGAGCGGATGTCCGTGCTTCGCGGCCGGGCGCTGGACGATCAAGGCGCGCCGCTTGCCGGAGTCGCAATCTCCGTATTGGGTTACGAAGAGCTGGGTCGAACCCTGACCCGCGCGGACGGCGGCTTCGATCTGGCGGTGAACGGCGGCGGAACCGTAACGGTCCAATACGAGAAAGACGGGTACATGTCGATTCAGCGCAAGACGATGGCGCCGTGGGCGGATTTCGCGACGCTGCCGGACGTCGCGATGAAGCGGTACGACGCGAAAGCGACCGCCGTCTCCCTGGAAGAAGGAACGACCGAGATGCAGGTCGCCCAAGGGAGCCCGGTGACCGATGCGGACGGCACCCGGCAAGCGACGCTGCTCATTCCGGAAGGAACGACGGCCTATATGAAGCTGGCGGACGGGACGACCGCTCCCCTGCCGAGCATGAACGTGCGCGCGACGGAATACACCGTCGGCGAGAACGGCCTTCAGGCGATGCCCGGCGAGCTGCCGACGTTCGTGGGCTACACCTACGCCGTAGAGCTGTCGGCCGACGAAGCGGTGGCGGCGGGCGCGACGGAGGTTCGCTTCAATCAGCCTCTGTATGCGTATGTCGATAATTTCCTGGGCTTCCCAGTCGGAGAGATCGTCCCTTCCGGGTACTATGACCGGGAAGCGGGCGCGTGGGTCGCTTCGCCGAACGGCAAAGTCGTTGCGATCGTCGGCGTAGAGGGCGGCATGGCTTCCGTGGATACGGACGGGGACGGCGCGGCGGATGCGGAGGACCGGCTGGCGGCACTCGGGCTGACGACGGCGGAGAGGGAGAAGCTCGCAGGACTGTATTCGGCAGGGCAAAGCTTCTGGCGCGTGCCGATCGAGCACTTTACCCCGTGGGATTTCAACTGGCCTTACGGTCCTCCTTCCGATGCGGTGAATCCGCCGAATCGGGGGCCGAATTCCAATAACCCGAACGTGAACGATCCGTGCAAGAAATCCGGCTCCGTCATCGGATGTCAGGAGCAAACGCTCGGAGAGGCGGTTCCGATCGCGGGAACCAACATGACGCTGAACTATTACAGCCGGCGATCCGAAGGGTATAAGAGCAAGTCGACGCTATCCGTTCCGGTGGTCGCCGGTCCGCTGCCGGCGTCCGTGATCGCCGCAAGCGTCTCGGTCGAGGTCGCCGGGAAGAAGACGTCGACGTTCGTCCCGCTTTCGCAATCTTTGTATACCTTCGTCTGGGACGGGATGGACGCTTACGATCGACAGCTGACGGGATCATACCCTTATACGGTCACTGTCCAGTATCATTACCGACCGGTGTATTACGCGGCGAGAAGCTCGTTCGAGAGCAGCTTCGGGCAGGTGTCCGGCGGTTCCGGCGGGTCGAGGAGCGTCATCGGCATCGGACGTACGTCGACGACGATCGCGACGCAGAGGACATGGCACGGACTGATCGAGAGTCCGGTGGATCCGTATGAGCATGCCGGGATCGAAGGCTGGAGCCTGAGCCCGCACCACCAGTACGACGGGGAAACCGGCATGATTTCCTTCGGCACCGGCTTTACGGAGTACCGGGAAGGCGCGCTGAGCGCTCGGGAAGCGTTTATCCGCGGGACGCCGGAAGCGCCGGCCTTGGGCATCCCGACCGACAGCAAGACGACGATTCCGACCGATCTGGCCGTAGGGCCGAGCGGGGACTTGTATGTCGGCACCTACCGGAACACGGGACTGCCGTATCCGAACCATGTGGAACAGGTCGTATGGAGAGTGAAACCGAACGGCGAAGCCGAGGAAGCGGCCGCCATGAGAGGGCAATTGACGCTGTCTTCCCTCGTCGTCGACGCGAACGAGACGCTCTACGCGACGAGCTGGGGAACGTACCGGATTTGGAAGAAGGCGGAAACCGACCCGGCATGGGTACCGATCGCCGGCACCGGCGTTCCCGGATCGGAGTACGAGGATTTCCCCGAGGGCGTCCCGGCGCTTGAAGTGAATCTGAGGGATCCGAAGAATCTGGAGATCGCCGCGGACGGAAGCATCTTCTTCACGGACAGCGCGCGGCTGTACCGAATCGGTTCGGACGGCATCCTGACCGCCTTCGGCGTAAGAGGCTACACTTCGCCGACCTACGCCGGCGTGGACAGCGGCCCGGTCACGAAGGAGAACGTCGGCATCGTCGACGACATCGAGCTCGCGCCGGACGGGAGCTTGTATATGCTGGACCGGGGCGGATGCTCAGGCATCTACTGTTCGTATACCCGCATTCGAAAGATGACGGTCGAGGGAAATATCGAGCATGTGGCGGGGAACGTCCGGCCGACCCTGGAACAATTCTACGACGGGATTCCGGCGAAGGACGCTACCTTCCGTGTGGATGGACCCCGCATGGAGATCGACCGCGCCGGGAACATCTACTTCCTGACGCTGAGCAATTCGGACGACCGCAGGCTGTTCCGCGTTACGCCGGAGCACATCATCCAGGAGGTCACTCCGGATATCCTCTCCTCGATGAAGCGGCGGGCGAAGGAGGAAGGAAGATGGAGCAGCGGCAACGTTCCGATCCGCTTGATGGGCATCGGTCCGAAGGGAGATTTGCTCCTGCAGGTGCAGCACACGATCGGACCCGACGCGTTCTATCTCTATAAATTGGAACCGAATGGAAAAACCGAAATCGCGGACGAGAGCGGGCTGCAGTTGTTCCGCTTCGATCCCGCGACCGGGCGGCACGTGGATACGGTGAATACGCTGACCGGAAATACCATCTACGCATTGAGCTACGATGAGGAAGGAAGGTTGACGGCGCTGACGGACCGCAACCAAAATCAGGTGCGGATCGAACGCGACGAGGCCGGCGTGCCTACGGCCATCGTGGCGCCCGGAGGACAGCGTACGACGTTGACGGTCGAGCAGGGTCGGCTGACGAAAATTACGAATCCGGCGGGGGAAGCGTACGAAATGGCGTACAACGGCGCCGGGCTGCTGGAGAAGTTCATCGACCCGAATAAAGAGGTGCGTACCTACGGGTACGACGATTCCGGCTATCTCGCATCGGCGGAGAACCCGCTGGCGGGCGTCTCGACGCTCGTGCGGGAGAGCCTGCCGAACGGATATAAAGTGACGTACACGCAGCCGGGAGATCTGAAGACCTCGTACGCGGTCACGCGCGAAACCGGGGCGTTGAAGCGGGTCAGCACGGATCCGTCCGGAGCGGTGACCACCTCCGTAGTCACGGATGCGGGCGTCGAGACGATTCAGTATCCCGACGGGACGCAGGCGACCAAGACGCTTGCGCCCGACCCGAGATGGGGAGACGCCGCGCCGGTCGCCGCGAACGTCACCTACGTGACTCCGCAAGGACGCCGTTGGACGTTAGCGGAAAATCGAGTCGTTACGTTAGCGGAACGCGGGAACCCGCTCAGCGTGAAGACGTACCAAACGACGTATACGATGACGCAGACGTCCGGCGGGAAGACGACGACGGCGACGTCGACCGCGGTTTACGACGCGGCCGAGAAGAAGTTTACCGAAACGAGCGCCGAAGGTAGCGTGTTGTATACGTATCTGGATGAGAAAGACCGCGTAGCGAAAGTGGAAGAGTCCGATCCGCTCGTGGCGCCGATCATCTACTCCTATGACGAGTTCGGACGGTTATTCCGCGCGGAGCAAGGCGATCAATTCGTGCAAAACACGTATGACGCCAAGCATCGGATCGAAGAAGTTATCGATGCGGGCGGGCAGAAGAAACGCTACACGTACGACGACGCGGACCGCATCGTATCGATCGCGCTGCCGGGCGGCCAGACCGTAGGCAAAGGATACGACGATTCCGGCAATATGACGTCCATTACGATGCCGGATCAGACGACGTATATGCAAACCTTCAACGGCCTGAACCAGTTCAGCGGCTTCGCGCCTGCCGGTCGGACCGGAGGACTTACGGTCGAATATACGAGCTCCGGCAAGTTCGACAAGACGACGCTGGCCGGTGGAAGGGAAGTGGACTACGTCTACGACGCTACCGGACGGATCAACGGCTTGAACGATGCCGACATCGCGCGTACGTTCACGTATAAGGGAGCGACCGATCTCGTGAGCCGGATCGCGACGAGCGTTACCGGACGCACGGCCGGCAACCAGGCGATCGATTACCAGTACGACGGTTCCGATGTGACGGGAATGACGTTATCCGGGGCGGCGAACGGAAGCTTCGCTTACACGTACGACGGTTACTCCAATCTGACGGGCATTCGGATGACGGCCGGCGGCGTAAGCAATCAGACGATGGCGATCGCGTACGATAAAGACTTGAATCGGACGCAGTTCGGTCCGTTCGCCTTCCAACGGACGGGGCCGGGCAAGCGGATCGGCGCCGTCACGGACGGCAAGATGAATATCGGCGTCTCCTACGACGATAAGGGCCGGATCGAAGAAGTCGTCCATACGTTGAACGGCGTCGTCGTCCAGAGGTCGGAGCACATTTTCGACAAGCGCGGGTTCGTGACCGACAAGACGGTTACGACATCGAAGGGCGTGGAGACGTACAGCTACAAGTACGATGGGGACGGTCAACTGACGGAAGTCGCGAAAGTCGGGACGGACGGGGCGACGTCGGTCGAAAGTTACGATTATGTCGATAACCGGAACCGTATCCTTCGCTCGGTGACCGGCTCCGATGCCGAGATCGCGACATATGGGGATTATGATGTGCTGGAGCAGGCCGGCGGAACGGCGTATTCGTTCGATGTCGACGGATACCTGACGAATCGGGGGTCGGATACGTTCCAGTACGGGGCTAGAGGGGAACTGCTGACGGCCACCGTGACGGGAGCGGTATACGAGTACCACTACGACGCTCTCGGAAGAAGAGTCGCGCGGGTGTCCGGCGGGGAGAAGACGCAATACCTGTACGGCAATCCGGAAGCGCCGCACAGCTTGACGGCGACCATCGACCCGAATGGGGCGGTAACGACGTATTTCTATGACGAGCAGGGCTTGCTGATCGCGTTCGAAAGAGGCGGCGTCCGCTATTACGTCATCACGGATGCGGTCGGTACGCCGGAGCGGGTGCTCGCCGGCGACGGCACCGTCCTGAAGGAGCTGGAGTATGACAGTTTCGGCGTCCTGACGTCCGACTCGAATCCTTCGTTCCCGCTGGCGATCGGCTTTGCGGGAGGCATCGCGGACGAGGGGACGAAGCTGGTCCGATTCGGCTTCCGGGACTACGATCCGGCATCGGGCCGTTGGACGGCCCGCGACCCGATTCTCTTCGACGCAAACCAAGCAAACCTGTATGCCTACGTAAACAATAATCCTGTGCTGCTCCGCGATCCGTGCGGGTTGTTCTGCATAGGCGGCAGCGCCTATTCCGGCCTTGGCGGCGGCGGCAAGGTGTGCATCACGGACGAGGGAGTTTCCGCCTGCGCCGAAGTCGGCCTCGGCGTCGGCGGCGGATTGGAAATCAATCCGTTCGAGGATTTGTCCAACACCGAGCTCGTCGCGGAGGCGACCGGCAAGGCGTCATGGGGGCCTGCCTCCATCTCGGCCGGCTACAAGGTGACCAGCGCGTTCAACGGCGATTGCATGGCGGTGAGCCCCCTCGCGAAGGTGGAGCTCGGACCGCTCGGGTACGACTTCATGAGCCCGTCCGAATCGTCCTTGGCGTTGGAAGCCGGACATTTCGAGACGGATGCGAAGGATTGGAAGAACCTCTTTAAATCCTCCGGGGCGAAGGCGGAAGCGGCCTTGAAAGCGAAGGGCTGCGCGCAGTACAAGTGGTAACGGCATGAGGAGCGAAGCGGTCGATCCGGATTTCCGGAAGGCCGGACGACGCTGAACGGCGAGTGGGCGTTCTACTGGAGCCGACTGCTCGAGCCGGAGGACATCGCCGCGCAGCTGTACGACATATCGGCAATCTCCGCGGGAAGGTCGAGGACGATCCGGCGAATCCGAGATGGATCGTCACCGTGCGAGGCTTCGGATATAAGCTGATGCGGGAGTAACGCGAAAGAGAGACCGACCGGAGCGCGAATGCTTCGGTCGGTCTCTTTTCTTTACCCGTATGGATTCGTCTCGGTTTACAATGACAACGCCATGTTGGCGTTCTTGACGTCCGTCGCCAGCAGTTGATCGAGATTGTAGGAAGGATAAAATCCGCGCTCGAGCATGAAGTAGAACACCTTGGCATGCAGCGCGATGGCGGCGGTCAGATGCTTGACGAACGTCGCGCGAAGCTCAGGCGTCGCCGTCTCCGTTATCGCGATCGCGTAGCTGCGCACGGACGTCTTCAGCACGCCGAGCAGCTGCGCCGATTCGGCGCCCGGAATTTCGACGTCGCCTTCGTCGCGGTTCGGCACCGGCGCCTTCGGGTAGTACGCGAGCAATTCGCGCAGGTTGTTTTCCAACGCGGCGACGGCTTCCGCGTACAAGGCGCGGAGCCCGGCATCCTGGAGCGTAGGCAGCTTCTTCTTGAACGAAACCAATTGGCCGGTCTGGAAGGCGACCAGCTCGTGCATCTCCAGCGTCTCGTGCCATGCCAAATACTTCACTTGCCCAGCTTTCAAATTCACTTCGTTCACACCCGCTTCTTCGGAAGATGGGATACCATATGCCCATCCGGGCGGAACGGAACATTGTCCCGAATACAATTCGATTTGGCGAGGTGTATCCGGAATCGGAAATGTCGATGCTTCTGAGGAGAGAATGCAGAGGGGGCTCGACTACAGGATGGCGGATCGACGCGTTGACGTTTGGATCGGGGCGACGCTTACGCTGACGGCGCTGGCGCTCGTTTATTTCGGCATTATGCACCGGCCGGTCGTCGGGATGGCGGACAACGGGGATTTCCTGCGCGTCATGAAGACGGCGGGCTTCGATTACGCGAGCGACGGACTGACTTATGAGGCAAAGTATTTCGACTACGCGATCCTTCAGTACCGCAACGCCCCGTTGGGCTTCGGCGGATACGCGTCGACGCATCTGCTGTTTTTGTTCGTCGCGAAGGCCGCGAACGCGCTGCTTCACCCCGGCGGGTTGTTCCATATTACGACGCTAGGGGCGCTCTATGCGGCTTGCTTCGCGGCGGCGATCGTCTTGATCTACACGGGGCTTCAAGCGAGCCGCGCGACGAGGCTGGCCGTCGCGGCGCCGCTCGTCGCCGTCTATACGGACGTCGCCTATGCGGCGTACTATCATTCGTTCTACGGCGAGCCGGTATCTTTGATCGGCTTCCTGCTCGCGATCGGCTGCGGGCTGCACGCGGCGCGAGCGCCCGAACGCTCCCGGCTCTGGGCGTATTTCGCCGCCGTCGTCCTGTTTATGGGCGCGAAGTCGCAAAACTTCGCCGTCGGCCTCGTCTTCTCCGCCTTGCTGCTCGCGCTGGGGAGGGCGGCCGCCGAACCGCGGACCCGCAGGCTTGCGCTCGCGTTATCGGCGGCGGTCCTGCTGCTGACGGCGGCGTTTTATGCGGCGGCTCCGAAGGAGCTGAAGAAGATTAACTTGTACCAAACCGTGTTCTACGGGGTGCTGAAGCATTCGGACGACGTCCCGGCCGACCTGCGGGAGCTGGGGCTGCCCGCGGAGCTCGCGCCGCTCGCCGGAACGAACTTCTTCGAAGCCGGCACGGCGATTCCGCAGACGTCGCCGGCGCTCGACGCTTTGTTTTACGACCGCATCGGCCATCTGGACGTCGCGCTGTATTACGCCAAGCATCCGCGCAAGCTGCTCGATCGGTTCGAGCGGGCGGCGGACGACGCGTCGACGATCCGCCCGTATTATCTTGGCAGCTATTCCAAGGAAGAAGGGCGGGGGCCGGGCGCCGTCCATCTGGAGGGCGCCTGGTGGAGCGAAGGGAAGAAGGCGCATATGCCCCGCAGCGTCTACGCCGCGTTGGCGGTCGCCGCCCTGTATACGGCGCTGCTCGCCAGCCGCCGGGTCGCCGCGCTGACCGGCTTGCGCGCGCACGGGGCGCTGTACGGCGCCCCGTTCATCGCCGCGATCGCATACGTCACGCCGCTGCTGGGCGACGGAGACGCGGATCTCGCGAAGCATCTGTTCTTATATAACGTCGCGTTCGACTTTATGGCGGTTTGCGCGGCGGGACTGGCGGCGGCCTGCCTCGCGCGCTTGGCGGCCGCCGCGGCGATGCGGCTGTACCGGCGGCCGAGCGCGGGGCAAGTCGGAGGCGGCCGGCCGTGAAGACGTTCGCCCGATTCCTTGCCGTCGGCGTCCTCAACACCGTCGTCGGCTACGGCACGACGTTCGCCGCCCTCGCGCTAGACGCGCCGTATCTCGCGGCGACGGCGCTCGGCACGGCGCTCGGCCTCGCCGTCAGCTTCGCGATGAACCGCCGCTTCACGTTCCGGCATCGCGGCAGTGCGGCCGCGGCGGCGCTGCGCTTCGGCGGCGCGAGCCTCGCCTGCTACCTCGCCGCGTTCCCCGCCGCCCGCGCGGCGCTCGCCGGCTGGGCCGCAGGGCCGCTGTCGCCGGATCAGACGGCCGCCGTCGCGGGCAGCGTCCTCTACACGCTGCTGCATTACGCGGCGCTGCGCTTCGTCGTGTTCAATCCCGCCAGATCTTCCCATGAAAGCCTGTAATGCCGCGGAACAGCGCTTCTCCGTCATGGGGAAGCGCCGCCGCGCCTTTGCCCCCAAGCTCCATATACAACGCCCGGTACGTCTCCGGAACCCAGCGGTAGCGATGCACGTACTCCGTCCGCCGGAAGCCGAGCGACGTCCAAAACCGCTCGCGGCTTTCGTTCGAAGGCGTCTCTTCCGCTTCGATCTCGATGACGAGGCCGTCGAAGCCGAGCCGTCGCGCCTCCTCCGCCAGGAACTCCGCCATGCGCCGTCCGATGCCCCGCGACCGCGCGGCGGATCGCACCGCGACGTAGTCGATCAGCAGGCTTCTAAGTTCCGGCAGCTTGCCGGTGACGGCCATCGCGACGGCCTCGCCGTCCTCCGCGCCGATATGCAGCCAGCCGGCGTCCGTATCGACGATTTTCCGAATCATGCGGCTCGTCTTCCGCCCGGACGGCGGGAACGCTTCGTCGAAGATCGGCTCGACCGCGCGCCATGCTTCGGAGTCCCATTCCGCCAGCGTCGTGAACTGCAATGCCAAGATATATCCCTCCGCGAACGAATCATGGTACAATCTGCATACATCATACCAGAACGGCGGTGCGGGCATGAAAGAGAAGGAGCTGGTCCGATTCGGCGTCTCGATGCCGCAGGAGCTCGTCGAGCAGTTCGACCGGGTCATCGCGGCGCAAGGGTACGGAAATCGGTCGGAGGCGATCCGGGACTTGGTGCGCAAGGAGCTGCTGCAGCCCGATCGGCTGCCGCCCGAGGAGGCGGTCGCCGGCACGGTCGTCATCGTGTACGACCATCACGTCTCCGATTTGTCGAAGCAGCTGACGGAGCTGCAGCACGATTATCACCACGACATTATTTCCACGATGCATGTGCATCTCAATCACGATCAATGCCTCGAAATCGTCGTCGTGAAAGGGGCCTATGGCCGGCTGAGCCGATTGACGGACGCCATTCGGGTGCTTCGCGGCGTCGCGTACGCGCAGTTGTCGGTAAGCCATATCGAACCGGCCGGGCACGGCCATTCGGATGCCCGCGCGCACAAGGATCGATAAAAAAAATGTGCGGGATGTCAGGTTTTTCCGCGGAAAATGTGCTACAATCTGAACGATTCGTAACACGTTTTCTACGGAAAGGTGGTTCATAAAGATGCATATTCCCGACGGTATTTTAAGCCCGGCGGTGTGGACGGCGGCGACCGCGGCGTCCGCGCTCGTGCTCGCGGGCAGCGTGCGCCACTCCAAGCGGACGCTGGAGCACCGGGCGGTGCCCGTGATGGGCGCCATGGCGGCGTTCATCTTCGCTTCGCAGATGGTGAACTTCCCGCTGCTCGGCGCGGCGACGTCCGGCCACTTGATCGGCGGCGCGCTCAGCGCGATCCTCTTCGGCTTCTGGCCCGCGACGCTCATCATGACGACCGTCGTCGCCATCCAGGCGATCGTCTTCCAGGACGGCGGCATCACCGCGCTCGGCGCCAACGTCTTCCTCATGGCGATCGCCGCGCCCGCGGTCGCGACGCTCGTACATAAAGCATTGAAGTCGTTCCGCGTCCCGATGGCCGTCTCCGGCTTCGTCGCCGCTTGGTGCTCCGTCGTCGCCGTATCGATCGTCGGCGCCGCGCTGCTCGCGTGGTCCGGCGTCATCGGTTTCGCGCCGGCCGCGGCGTCGCTCTTGTTCTGGCACGCGTTCATCGGCATCGGCGAAGGTCTGATCACGGCCGTCGTCATTCCGTTCGCGCTGCGGTCTTCGTTCCATTTCGCGGCGAAGGAGGGACTCGGCGCATGACGAAACGGAACGTCGCATGGTGGCTGGTCGTCGCCTTCGTCGTCGCGGGCGGCGTGTCGCTGCTCGCCTCCTCGCATCCCGACGGCTTCGAGAAGGCCGGGGAAGAAACGGGCTACATTCACACGGCCACCAACCTGTTGTCCTCCCCGTTGCCCGACTATTCGGTGCCGGGGATCGATTCGTGGCTGTCGTCGAGCCTCGCGGGCATCGTCGGCGTCGCGCTTACGTTCGGCGTATTTATGGCGCTCAGCCGCGTCTTGGCCCGCAAGTCGTCCCGATGATCTCCGTCATCCGGGACCCGCGGCTGCGGGTCGTCGCATTGTTCGGCGCGCTCGCCCTCGGCGTGTCGGTCGAACGGTGGCAGACCGCATGGGGGTTCGTTGCACTAGGATTCGTATGGCTGGCGGCGGGCGGGGTGCCTGGCCGCCTTTTTTGGCGGCGAGCGAGGCTCGTTCTGCCCTTGCTCGCCTTTATGTTTGTGTTTTTTCCATGGGCGTACGGCGCGGAAGGATGGGAGAAGGCGGGACTGTACGCGGGCCGGCTGCTGTTCGCGGTGCAGACGCTCTCCTTGACGTTCCACGGTTTGCCCGCACCGGCGTTCTTCCAGACGCTGCTCCGGCTGAAGGTGCCGTCGATCTTCGTCGAGATGGCGCTCTTCACGCTTCGGTATATCGACGTCTTCCGGGCGGAGGCGTCGTCCATGCTGCGCGGGCTGCGGAGCCGAGGCTACCGCGCCGCTTCCCGATGGTTTTCCCCGGCGACGTACGTCGTCTTGTCCAAGCTGCTCGGTTCGCTTCTGCTGCGGGCGTTCCGACGTTCGGAGCGCGTCTACCTCGGCATGCTGTCCCGGGGTTATCGCGGCGTCGTGCCCGTTCGCGAGCTGCCGCCGCACGCGTTCGGCGACGCGTGGAAGGCCGCCTGGATGGCGGGCGCGGCGCTGGCGTTATTCGTATGGGAGAAGGTATAGGAAGGAAGGCTGATTCAGAAAATGTCGCACCCCCCCATCCTCGAATTCGCGGATGTGACCTACCGATACCGCGACGATCGCGCGGCGCTGTCCGGCGTCTCCTTCGCCATACGCGAAGGGCGCAGGACGGCGATCGTCGGCGCGAACGGCGCCGGCAAGTCGACGGCCGTCTTCCATATGAACGGCCTGTTCCGTCCGACCTCCGGCGAGGTGCGGTTCAAGGGACAGCCGCTCGACGCGAAGCGGCGCGGCCGCATGACGGAGCATGTCGGCGTCGTGTTCCAAGACCCGGACGATCAGATCGTCTCGCTTACCGTGCTCGAGGACGTCGCGTTCGCGCCCGCGCAGCGCGGCATCGCCCCGGCCGAAGCGGAGCGCCTCGCGCGCGACTGCCTTGCGGCGCTCGGCATCGAACGGCTCGCCGATCGGAATCCGAGCGACTTGAGCTACGGCCAGCGGAAGACGGTCGCGATCGCGGGCGTGCTCGCGATGGACGCCGAGGTCGTCGTCTTCGACGAGCCGATGGCGTTCCTCGACCCCGCGGGCAAGAAGGAGCTGCGCCGATTGATGGACGACCTGGCGGATCGCGGCAAGACGGTCGTCGTCACGACCCACGATATGCAGCTCGTCGCGGAATGGGCCGAAGACGTCGTCGTCATGAAAGGCGGAACGTGCCTCGGCGTCATGTCGCCGCCGGAGCTGTTCGCGAACCGCGAGATGCTCGCGGAGACGAATCTCGAGCTGCCACCGCTCGCCGAGCTGGCTTCGGCGCTATGGACCGGCAACCCTAGGGACATGCCGATCCGGCTGGACGACATGCTCGCTTGGCTGGGCGATCGCCTGAACTGACGCGATTCTATCACTCCCCTCTATCGATAGGAATACAATGTCCTATCGATAGGGGGGATTTTTCATATGATCGGGAACCGTAAGCTCTGGGCATGCCTCGTCGTCTTGCTTCTCGCCGCGCTCTTCGTCGCTTGCTCTCGGCCGGCCGTCACGGAGCCTGCGCCTACTCAACCGCCGCAAGAGACGCCGGCCGCGCCGGAGTCGCCGGAATCTCCGGAATCGATCGACACCGTCTGGGGCATCGACACCGCGAGCCTCGTCGACGACGGTTTGTACGCTTGCGTCCGCGACAGCTTCGGCGAACCCGCCTTCGTCGGCCGCTACCTCGAGACGAAAGAAGGCGTCTCGTACGGCATCGCGCCGGAAGAAGTGAAGCTGCTGCACGGGCAAGGCATTAAGATCTTGCCGATCTATAACCACTTCACCGACGCGACCGCGTACGACCGGGGCGTCGCCGAGGCGGAGCAGGCGATCGAGATGGCCGGCGAGCTCGGCATTCCGGAGGGCGTGGCCATATTCGCCGACGTCGAGCCGACGTATCCCGTCGACGCCGAGTTTATCCGCGGCTGGACCGAGACGATGCTCGACTCGCCGTACGTGCCGGGCATGTACGCCGTCTTCGTCGAAGCGAGCGAGAGCAAGGCGCTGTCCTCGTACCTCGCGTTCGCATGGCAGCATCAAGCGTTGGCCTCGCAGTTAGCCGTATGGACCAGCGACGTCGACGTCGGCGTCACGACGAAAGCCAATGCGCCGACTGCCTACGAGCCGGAGGCCGAAGCGGTCACCACCGTCGACATCTGGCAGTACGGCATCGACGCCGAGACGTGTAACATCGACACGAACCTGATGCGATCGGACTTCCTGAAATACTTGTGGTAATCATCAAGCCGCTTCCCGCGGGCCTTTCGGCAGGCGGGATTTTTTGTTCCGGAATCGGGTCGCGTCCTGGGTCCTCTATTGCGGCTTCTTTCTAAGGTGATTCCCTTACCTCAGGCCGTGCTGGATCCTGAGCAAGTGGAATCAGATTAGAAAGAGAGTTGGCGGAGGGGGGAGCTCCCGGTCTCTATTGAAGATCTTTTCTAAACTGATTTCCTTACCTCAGGCTAGGGCGGGTCCTGAGTAAGGGGAATCAGATTTGAAAGAGAGTTGGCGGAAGGGGGGGGAGCCTCCTTACCTCAGGCTAGGGCGAATCCTGAGCAAGGGAAATCAGATTAGAAAGAGGTTGGAGAGGAGAGGAGCCCTGGAACTCTACTATGTTAAGGTTTCAAGTTTCGTAAGAAAGGGGGCGTCTGTCCATGCTAAAAAAGCCTGCGGCTCGCGAGCGCGAGCGGCAGGCGCCTTTTCCAAAACTACGACTTCTTCAGCGACATGACCGCATCCAGGGCTTTCTTCACGTCCGATTCGGAAATGTAAATCCCCGGCGTGAAGCGCGCGTACCGCTTCTTATACGGCGCTTCGGTCGAAATGACCTTCTTATGGACGAGCGCTTGCGCGGCCTCCTTCGGCGTCATGCCCTTCACCTCGAAGGAGACGATCCCCGAGGACAGCCGGTCGTCCATCGGCGTCGCGAGCAAGACGTGCTCCATCTCCGCCAGGCCTTCCTTCAGCATGCGCGCCAGAGCGTGCACCCGCTCGTAGATCGCCTCTTTGCCGATGCTCAGCGAAAATTCGAAGCCGCTCGGCATCGCCCACAGATGCTCCATCGAGTGGAAGCCGCCCGGAGACATGGTCGTGCCGTCGACGACGTTCGTCGCGGGGGAGCCGCTGATGATGTCGTACATCGTCTCCGAGAAGCTCGGGATGACCGGGCGGACATGGCGGTAGCCGGCTTCCGTCGCCGCGACGATGCCCGTGCCGCGCGGTCCGTAAATCCACTTATGCGCGCCGGCGCAGAAGAAATCGCAGCCGAGCTCCGGGAACGTCTCCAGCTCGATGCCGAAGCCGTGCACGCCGTCGACGACAAGCAGGATCCGATCCTCGTCGCCGCGCTTCTCGTTGATCTTGGCGATTTCCCTCGCGAGCTTCGGAATCGGAGACTTCAAGCCGGTGCTCGAATGCACCCACGTCGCGCCTATGATCCGCGTCTTGTCCGTTACCTCGGCGATGAGGTTCGACACCATCTCTTCCTCGGTGACGGTATGGATATCGTCGTAGTACGCGACCTCGCGGAAGGTGCAGCCGGTACGTTCCGACGCTCGCTTGATCGCTTCCTGCTGCGAGTAGTAATTATGCTCCGACGTCAGAATTTCGCGCCCTTGTTGAATGTTAAGGCCGGTATACACGATGCCGAGTCCGACGGTCGTGCTGTCCACGAGCGTGATGCGCTTGTGGTCCTCGACGCCGAAATAGTTCGCGGCCGCCTTGCGGCAAGTCTCCGCGAATTTCACTTCGTTCTTTAAAATATATAACGCCGGGTTTTTGTCCAGCTCGTCGCGATGCCGCTCGATGGCTTCCCGAACGGGACGCGGATGGGAGGCGAAGTATTGCGCAGTCCCCATATGAATGTAGTCCGGGTCGAGATTGAACATGGCGCGGACCGCTTCCCAGTCGACGCCCTGTGCGGCGGACGGCTTCGTCTCCATCATTGTCGGCATGAGCGCTCGTTCCCCTCTTTATATAGTGATCGGGGTTATTGTGGACGGGGGACGGCCTTCCGTATCCGAAAAGAGTCGTTGGCAGTTGTTCCCTCGCGCGCCCCGGCATAACGGCCGGGTCCGCGTTGAAGGCTATACGGAAACGTCCGTACACCGGCCAGGAGGAATAGGATCATGAGCGACAAACAGCATCCGACATCGGGCGCCGCGGCGAGCCGCGGAACGTTGAAGTGGTGGCAGTTGACGCTGCTCGGCCTAGGGTTTACGACGGGGACCGGCTTCTTCCTCGGTTCCGGCATCGCCATCGAGCGGGCGAGCTACGCTGTGTTGGTTATTTTCGTGTTGGCGGCGATCGGAACGTATTTCGTATACGACGCTTTGTCGTGCATGATTGCCGAAAAACCGGAAAAGGGCTCCTTCCGGACGTACACGAAGCATGCGTTCGGCCATTGGGCCGGCTTCAGTCACGGTTGGATGTACTGGCTGTCGGAGATGCTCATTCTCGGCAGTCAGCTGACGGCGCTCGGGCTGTTCACGCGATTCTGGTACGATAAAATTCCGTTGTGGGGGTACGCCGCGGCCTACTCGGTATTGGGCGTCGCGATCGTGCTGCTCGGGCAGAAGGGCTTCGAGAAAGCGGAAAATGTGTTCGCCGTCCTGAAGGTCACCGCTCTCGTCATGTTTATCGTATTGGCGTTCCTCGTCATTCCGGGCGTGCTCGGTCAGGAAAACGCCCACATGCATTCGCCGAAATCGGTACCGGACTTCTTCGAACATGGCGCCATGGGGATGTGGACGGGGTTCGTCTTCGCCTTCTTCGCGTTCGCGGGCATCGAGGTCATGGGCCTGATGGCGACGGAGCTGAAGACGCCGAAGGACGCGCCGAAGGCGGGGAAGGTCATGATCGGCGTGGTCACGGTGCTGTATACGGCGTCGTTGGCGTTGGCGCTCGTTCTGGCTCCGAAGAAGGACTTCTCTCCGGACGAGAGTCCGTTCGTCACGGCGCTTAAGGATCTCGACTATCATATGATCGTGAGCATTTTCAATGGAGTGCTTATTATCGCCGGGTTCTCGAGCTTGGTCGCTTCGCTGTTCTCCACGACGAAAATCATGTATTCGATCGCGCAGGACGGGGACGCGCCGAAGCTGTTCACGAAGCAAACGAAGAAGCGCAAGCTTCCTTATATGGCGTTGTTTCTGACCATCGGGGGCATGATCGTCTCCATCGTGGTCGCCCTTGCGCTGCCGAAGTCCGTGTACGAATACATTACTACGGCGGGTGGACTCATGCTGCTGTTTTCGTGGCTGTTTATGGTGCTGTCCGCGCGCCGGCTAACGAAGCTGACGGTGTGGGCGCAGGTCAAGTCGGCGACCGCCATCGTTCTGATCGCCGCCGCCGTAACGGGGACTTTGTTCGATAAGAGCAGTCGACCCGGCTTCTTCGCAAGCATCGGCTTCATGGCCGCGATTATCGGCGTCGCGCTCATCCTGCAGTTTACGAAGTGGAAGGGCGGAGGGGGCGGAACGAAGCCATCGCCGGACCGCGCGGATACGCAGGACGAGGAGGAAGAGACGGAGACAGAAGGGTCGCCGTTTCGGGAGCGGATTTTCCGCAAGCGACGTGCGCTACAGAAACAGTAGCTTGAACGCCTGTACGCCGAAATAGAGGCCGAAGCCGATTAACGCAAGACCGGCCGCGCGCGAAACGAACGTCAGGAAGCCGCCGGAGGCGAATTTCTGGAACGAGCTGGAAAGCGTCGCCATCGTGAAGTCCCACGCCAAGATGCCGATGAAGATCGCCGCGCTGTTGACGAGCATGTCCATGGGTTTCGCGGCTTCCGCGGCCTTGGCGAGAATCGAGCCGTAAATACCGAGCCAAAACAGAATGCTAAGCGGGTTGCTAAGCGTCAGGATAAATCCTTGGGTGAAGGATTTGGCCGGCGCTTCTTTTCCTTGCTCCCTAGTGGAAGAGCCAATCCCCTTAGCCTTCTGGAAGCTCTCCACGCCCGTATAGATGAGAACGAAGCAACCGAACGTCCACAGGAACGATTTCATGAAGGGCGTCTGCAGGAAGTGCGCCGAGCCGAAGTAAATAAGAAGCATGAACGCGGCGTCAGCCGCCATTGCGCCTAACCCCAGCAGCCAAGCGTTCCAAAAGCCGAACCGGATCCCTTTGTCCAGCTGCGAGGCGTTCACCGGTCCGATCGGCGCCGACAGCGATAGTCCGAGAAGGATATAACTTAGGAAAGTACTCATGTTGACAGCAACTCCTCGTAGCGGGTATAGGGTGTAGTTGACTACTTGTACAGTGTATTGATGGGGCTGTCCCAGTAGAACCGTCGGAATTGGGAAAATGTGTACATTGCGCGGACTCGAACGCGATGGTAAGATAGTTTTTCCGCCGGCGAGTTCGGCGGTGATCGAAAAAGAAATATAAAATACCACTTGCAATTGATCGACGTAATGTGTTATATTCTAATTCCGGCCGCGAGAGCGATTCGGACAAGCAACACCGAGTAAGACAAGCTTGCTCCTTGAAAACTGAACATGAGCGCATATGCTTTTTAAAGAAGTAAAGCTAGCTTGTAATGAGCGCAGTATATTGAACTACCCTTTTTGGAGAGTTTGATCCTGGCTCAGGACGAACGCTGGCGGCGTGCCTAATACA